>JADLEX010000099.1 GCA_020845895.1 Deltaproteobacteria bacterium
ATGAACTGGTACATCGACCGCGTGACCGGCGCGCTCACCGGCGCGCTGCTCGCCCGCTGCGAAGCCAGCGCGCAGGACACGCCGGTGCGCGTGTACGGCATCAGCGGACAGTGGCCCGTCGAGGCGACTCCCGATCCCGAGACACCCGACGACGACACGGGCAACGACGATATCGATGACGATACCGCTGACGACGACACGACCGACGACGACACGACGGATGATGATACCGCCGATGACGACACGGTTGATGACGACACCACCGACGACGATTCCGTCGCGGGCAACGACGACGCGTTCGCGCGTCGCGCGGCGTAGGGGGGCGAATCCATGACGACGAAATCGATCTGGATCGCCATTCTCGGTACCATGCTGCTCGGAATTTCTCTCGTCACGGGAGTCGCCTGCGGCCCGGCAGCGGAGGACGACGGCCTCGCGGACGAGGACACGTGGAATGACGATGACGGCGAGGACGCCGAATGCCAGTACGACAGCGTGGATAACGCCTACGAGTGCGGCTGGGTCATCACGAACGACACGGGAGAAGTCTATGACGGCAGCTACGTGATCGCCGCGTGCGCGCAGGGCGCGGACGACGCCGAGTGCCTCGCCGAGTGCTCCGCGATCGCCACGGATTGCTTCAACCTCGATGAGTGCGCGTCGGCGAACTGCTACACGTACACGACCGACGACGACGCCGATGACGACACGTCGGACGACGATACCGATGACGACGTGGACGACGACGTGGCCGACGATGACACGGTCGACGATGACGACACGACCGATGATGACACGACCGATGACGATACCGCCGACGATGATACCGCGGACGACGACACGACCGATGACGACACCGCGGTCAACTGCGACGGCGATCTGCGCGCCGCGCTCGGCGAGTGCCACGAGACGTTCGGCACCGCCCGCGTTTGCGATGGGGAAATGCCCGACTGCTGGCGCGCGTGCCCCGAACTGTCCGAATCGTGCGACGACTGGGGGCTGTGCCTCACGGCGCTGTGCGACGAAAACCCGTGGGCTTCGTGATCGTCACGCCGAAAGATTCATTGCGTGAACATGATTCGGCCCCGCTTCGGCGGGGCCGCGTACGTTTCATCTCGCGACGTCACTCGCCGTAGATCTTGTCCCAGATATCGAAGACGCGCGGGCGGCGCGCTCCGAGCGTTTGGGCGAGGTCGGATTCATTCCACGCGAGCGGGTAGTACGGGCGCGGCAGCAGCGCGGCGCGCGTGAGCTTGCGGCGCTGTTCATCGAGTTCCGACGCGCACTCGTCGGTGTGAAAGAACATCCACTCGCGGCGAGAACGGTCGTCGAGGCAGCCGATCGCCGACGCCTCGGCTTTCGCCTTGGGGAAACGCACATACCACCGCTCGTCGACGGGGACGTGGACGAAGCGCGCCCCCACCACGGCGAGTTCGAGCAGGGCGACGCACCCCACGAGCACGGCCCAGCGGCTCGCGTCGCGGCGCCCCGCGACGATCACGCCGAGCCCCGCCGCCGCGAAGACGCCGATCGGTAAGATCGCGAGCACGCCGAAGGTGTTCTTGGGCTCTTCCCAGTTTTCCTGAAAGACAAACAGGCCGAGCCAGCAGACGAGCCACAGCGCCATCGAGACGCGCACGTGCGTGGCGAGGCCCGGCGCGCTGTCGGTTCGCCGCGCGAACGCGCCGATCAGCGCGAGCGCGAGACCGAGCCCGCCGAAGCAGATGTGCAGCGTGAGGGGGAGCGTCAGGTAGGTCGGGAACGGGTAGTGCGGCGTACGCACGAGCGATTCGTGGAATGGCCAGTTGAACAGGCCGTTGAGTTTGAAGTGGTAGCCGAGAATCTCGTGCACAAACGTGGGCCGCCACCCGTCGAACTCGGAGAACTGCGACGCGTGAATCAGCGCCCGGCCGAAGGCGAAGCGGTTCCACGCGAGATAGGGCGCGATGGTCACGAGCGCCCCGGCGCCGAACAGGGCGAGCGAGCGAACGCGCCCGGGCCGTGCGGCGATGAGGACGACGATCGCGGGTGCGAGCACGATCGCCTCGTTTTTGATGCCGCCGAGCGCCCCGTACACGAGCCCCGCGACGAGCCATCGCGGTCGCTCGTCCACGAGCAGCACGACGAGCGCGAGAGCGATGGGCACCGCGATGAAGTTGGCGTTGAGCCGGTTCATGAGCAGCATGTACGGATTGAAGCCGACGAGGACTGCGAGCATCGCGGCCTGCCATTCGCCGATGCGTCCCGATCCCTCACGCGCGAAGAGTCGCCGGCCGAGTGCGTGGGCGAGGGCCACGGTCATCGCGCCGAGCAGCGCGTAGAATGCGCGAAACCCCGCCATGCCGAACGCGAGATACGCGGGCGCGAACGTAACCCCCGCGCCGATGCGCTGGTCTTTCGAGATCACGCCGAAGTCGTTCGGCGCGAGCAGGTCGTGCGGAAGTTCGCCGAGCAGCTCCTGCCGATAGGCCGCGTTGCCGTGCTCGTCGACGATCGTGCCCGGCTCGCCGGTCAGAAACGTGGCGGGCAGAACGATGTAGGTATCCCAGTAATCGCGCGGCGCGCCCTCGAAGTTCCCCCAATACACGACGAATGCGGCGACGAGCGCGACGGCGAACGCGGCGTTTCGCGAGCGGTCCGTCATGCGGCGAACTCCCATACGTTTTCGCCGAGTACGAGCGCGGCGAGGCCCCACTCACGCGCGCGGGCGAGCGCGTCGCGCGCCGTCATCACGATCGGTTCGGCGTGACGGTTGAAGCTCGTGTTGATGACGACGGGCGGCTCGCCGTGCTCGGCGACTTCCGCGAAAGCGTCGAGCAGCGCGTGGAGTAATGGATTCTCGGCGGGATCGACGGTCTGCGCGCGCATCGATCCGTCGGCATGCACCGCGACCGGCCAGCGCCGTGCGACCTCTAGCGTGGCCGCGTCCGCCGTCACGGCCATGCGCGCGAACGCGGCGTGCATCGGCCCGCGCGCGAGGCGGGCAAAGTCGCGCGTGCGGATCGCCGGGGCGAAGGGCATGATCGCGGGGCGGCCGAGCGCGCGGTCGAGTCGCGCGGCGACGTCGCGACGCGCCGCCGAGAATACGAGCGAGCGGTGACCCAGCGCGCGTGGACCAAACTCCATGCGGCCGTGCACGAGGCCGATCACGCCGCCACGCTCGACGATCGCCGCGAGCCGGCAAATCGAATCGGGATCGATTGCGCTCACGCGGGTATCGCCGCGTTCGCTCGCGGGGACGACTTCGGGCTCGGGGCCGAGAAACACCGGCATGCGTGCGACCGCGCCTGGGGGCGAGACGGCCCACGCCGCGCCGACGCACAGGCCGCCGTCACCCATGTGCGGGAAGACGTCGAGATCGTCCGCGCCGCAACGCGCGGCGACGATCTGGTTGAGGCGCACGTTGGCGAAGAGTCCGCCCGCGAGCACGAGCCGCCGTGCGCCCGCTTGCGTCATCCGGAACCCGATCGCCTCCGACACGGCGTCCTCGACGGCGCGCTGCGTCGCCGCCGCGACGTCTTCGGGCGGCCAGTGGCGGAAGATCGCGTCGAGGCGCGCAGGCGACGGTGGCGCGCCCGTGAGCACGCGGCCCTGGGCCGCACGGATGAGCGCGCGCAGTCGATGCGGATCGCGATCGCGGTCGCCCCTCGCGGCGAGACCGCAGACCTTGCCTTCCTCGCCCTCGGCAAAACCCAGGTGCGCCGTGATGCGCCCGAAGAGCAGTGCGGCGGAACGGGGATACGGCGTGCGATCGAGTTCTGTGAGCGCGCCGCCGCGCCACGTGGATACGGTCGCGCTCGCGCCGTCGCCGAAGGCGTCCATGGTGACGACGAGCGCGTCGTCGAAGGGGCTGCCGCACGCGGCGGCGAGGGCGTGTGCGCGGTGGTGATCGACCAATTCGAGCGGCGCGACGATTCCCAGGTCGCGCAGTCGCGATGCGAGCGCGCGTCGCGAGATGGCGGCGTCGGTGCGGGCGAGCGTCGGTTGGCGGGCAACGAAGTTTTGCGCCCACGCGACGGCGCGGTTGGCGAGGCGGTCGGCGGGGCGGTTGGGGTCGGTGACGCGGTAGATCGGCGCGACCAGTCGAAACGCGGCTCGCCCCGCGACCTCGGCGACGCCGACGCGGTCGACCTCGTGCACGCGAACGCCCGCGAGCGCCAGCACGGATTCGATCGCGCGAACGGGGAACCCCGGTTGGCGCTTGACGCGCGTGAAGCGCTCCTCGCTCACGGCGGCGACGATGCGCCCATCGAAAGCGAGCGCCGCGCCCGCGTCGTGGCCGTCGCAGAGGCCGAGGGCGATCATGCGCGTCCCCGGCGGACGATCGCGATGATTCCCGGTGCGCCCATCGCGAGGCCGAGGGGGATCAGCACGTGCGCACCCATCACCGTTCCGAATATCATGGCCACGCCGAAGGCGACGGGCGGAAGAAGCACCACCGAGAAAAACACGGCCCAGCCGAGCGTGCGAGCGCACCACGCGGTGCCCGTAACGCGCTGCGCGGGCCACAGGCCGGGCAGCACGAAAAGGACCGGAGAGGCGACCATCCATACAAATGTCGTCACGAACGCACCGCCCTTGCGCCCGGAGGCGGCGAAGGATGACATGGGCTCTGGTTTCGACGGCGAATGTATTGGATAAATGAAGCGCCGAAAAGCGGGAGGGTGCGTGATCGGGTCCGACATCAAGTCCCGGCGGATCGTTCTGTGCGTGCCGCACTACGCGAAACGCATCAGCCGCGTCGCGCAATCGACGATCGGCCCGCCGCTGGGGCTCGCCTACATCGCGGCCGTCGCCCGCTCGCGCGGGTACGACGTGTCGATCCTCGACGCGAACGCACTGGGGCTCTCCGACGAGGAAACGGCGCGGCGCATCGCCGAGGCGCGCCCGGCGGTCGCGGGTTTCACCGCCGTCACGCCCACGGTGGACCAGTGCTCGCGCATCGCCGCGCGGGTGCGTGAGCTTGCGCCGGAGGCGTTTCTGATGCTCGGCGGAACGCACGCGACCGCCGCCGCCGAGCCCACGGCGCGCCGTTATCCCCACTGGGATCTCATTGTGCGCCGCGAGGCCGACACGCGCTTTGCCGATCTGCTCGAAGGGCTCGCGGCGGGCCGCGC
Organism: Deltaproteobacteria bacterium; assembly: GCA_020845895.1. NCBI lineage: Bacteria > Pseudomonadati > Myxococcota > Myxococcia > Deltaproteobacteria bacterium. The sequence goes on from JADLEX010000099.1 coordinate 5,118, forward strand.
GCCGGGAGACTTCGAGGGCGTGACGTTTCGCGACCCGAGCGGCGAAGTCGTCTCGACGCCGGACCCGGCGGCGATGGTCGATCTCGACGCGCTGCCGTTTCCCGCGCGCGACCTGCTGCCGATGGACCGCTACATCGGGCCCGACGGCGACCGCGTGACGACGATGATCGCGACACGCGGCTGCCCGGCGAGCTGCTCGTACTGTTACGTGCCGAACGCGTTTTCGAAAAAGATGCGCATCCGCGATGCGGCGAGCGTAGCGGACGAGATCGAGCAGTGCCGGCGCGACTTCGGCACGCGCAACGTGAACTTCATCGACGACACCTTCACCACGGACAAGGCGTGGGTGCACGGGCTGTGCGACACGTTCATCCGCCGCGGTCTGCCGGGACGTGTGCGCTGGCTGTGCCTGACGCGCGTGGACATGGTGGACGAGGACCTGCTGCGTGCCATGAAGGCCGCGGGGTGTTTCAAGGTCGAGTTCGGCATCGAGTCGGGCGACGACGAGGTGCTGGAAGCCGTGGACAAGAAGATGCGCGCGCGGCAGATCGTCGAGGGATTCCGCCTCGCCCGGCGCGTAGGACTCGAAACGCTCGGCTTCGTCATTCTGTTCCCGCCGCAGGAGACGGAAGCCTCCTTGCGCCGCACGCACCGCTTCATCTTCGAGGCGGACCCTGACACGATCCAGGTGTCGTTCTGCACGCCGTACCCGGGAACGACGCTGGAGCGGCGGATGCGCGAGGCGGGCATTCATTACGACGAGGACTGGAGCCGTTACGTCTTCCTGACGACGCCGACGATCGACCACCCGCGCTTCACGCGCGACGAGATGGCCGCGTGGCAGAAGAGGATTTTGCGTTCGTTCTACTTCCGGCCGAAGACCGTCTGGCGATTTCTCGCCTCGACATGGCGCAAAGGCGGGTGGGGCGGATTCGCCCGCAGTGCCGCCGCAGGCGCCCGCGCACTCTTGACAAGCTGAGAACCGCCGCCGAATCATGCCCCGCTCGTGACGATCCGAAACCCGACCTCCACGACGGGGCTCATGAACCTTTCGGCCGACGTTTCCGTTCACATCGACTGGCTCGTCCACGGCCCGATCCGCCGGTCGGACGGGCTGCTGGCCGCGTGGGTCGAGGACGGTCGACCTTCGTTTCTGTACGAGGAGGCGTCGGCGTTTTTCGTGTCGCTGTGCGCGTGGTGGTACCGGCGCACGGGCGACCGAACGCTGGGCGAGGAGGCCCGGCGCACGCTGTGGACGCTCGCATCCGCCGCGAACACGCATGGCGGCCTCGGCCGCGACGGGCAGGTGTATCTGTTCGACACGCTCGTGGGGCTGCGCGCCGCGCGGGATTTCGCCGCCGCGTTCGGCGAAGACGGGTTGTCGGCGGCGTTTGCGCGCAAGTGCCGCGAGACGGCGATCGCGCTGGCACGCGAGCGGCGCGCGACGCGCGGCGGGACCGGTCAGCGACCGGAGCGTTGGTCGTCGGTCATCAACGTGCATCATCTCAAGGTGCTGCCGCTGCTGCTCGACGCCGACGACGAGGCGCAGATCTCGGGGCTCTTCGACGTCATCGCGCACCGGTTTTCGGATCGGCCCAGTGGATGGTTCTGCGTCGACGCCGAGCACACGCGCATCTACACGCACGCCCACGCGTATGCCGTCGAGGGCATCATCGCGGTGGCGTCGCGCACGGGCACCTGGCGCGACTCGCTGCCGTTTCCGGCGGTCGAAGCCCTCGCCCGCGTGCAGCGGCGCGACGGCGCGTTGCCCCGCCACGTGCGCCGTGCGGACGAGGACGAGGGCTCGCGCGAGGCCGCCGCGCTCGATGCCACCGCCCAGGCCGCGCGCATCTGGCAGTGCGTGGACGAGACGCACTACGCGGAGCAGATCGCGTCGGCGCTGGCGTTTTTGCGCAGACGGGCGAATCCGGCGGGCGGTTTTGTGTACGCCGACGACGTTCCGCACCTGAACTCATGGACCACGATCTTCGCCGTGCAGGCGCTCGCGTGGGGCGAGGGGCCGGGCGAGAGCGAGTTCCTGATCTGATGCGCTACACGATCCTCATTCCCTGCCACAACGAGGCGGGCTCCCTGCGCGCGGTGCTCGAGCGCGTGCGCGCCGATTTTCCGGGCGAGGAGTGCCTCGTCGTCGACGACGGGTCGACCGACGGCACGGGCGAAATCGCGACCTCGGTGCCCGGCGTGCGCGTGCACCGACTCGATCCCAACCGGGGCAAGGGCGTCGCGCTGCGGACGGGATTTTCGCTGGCGCACGGCGACGCGATCCTGATGATCGACGGCGACGGACAGGATGATCCCGCCGAGATGCGCCTGCTCGCCGACGAGATCGAACGCGGCGCGGATTTCGCGAACGGCTCCAAGTTCATCGGCACGCTGGAACCGGGCGCGATTTCGACGCCCAATTATTTCGGCAACCGGTTCATGAGCGGGATGATCAACCTGCTTTTTCGCGCGCGGGTGTCCGATTCGCAGTCGGGTTTTCGTGCCGTGCGCGCCGATCTGATCCGCGCGATGAAGCTGCGCTCGGTGCAGTACGAGATCGAAACCGAGATGCTGTGTCAGGCGATCAAGCGCGGCGCGCGCATCGTCGAGGTTCCCGTCACCCGCCGCCCGCGCAGCGCGGGATCGACCGGGTTCCGCCGCGTGCGTAACGGCCTGCGAATCCTCTTCACGATTCTCGCGGAACGACTGCGTCCGTAGCGCGTCCGTTCGCGGATGCGCCCAGCATTCCCCACAGCAACAAGGCGGGCAGACCGAGCGCCACGGTGGAGATGAAAAACACCGGGTAGCCGAGGCGTTCGGCCATCGCGCCGCCCATCGCCCCCGCCACCGAGCGCGAAAGGCCGAACAGGCTCGTGAGCAACGCGAACTGCGTGGCGCAATAACGCGTGCCGCACAGCGACGACATGTAGGCCATGAGTGCGGCGGCACCAAGCCCGCCGCAGATGTTTTCGGCCGCCACCGCGCCGTAGAGCACCACGCGGCTTTGGCCCGACACCGCCACCGCGAAATACGCGAGATTCGAGAGGGGTTGGGTCAGCGCACCGACCAGCAAACCCGCGCGGATGCCCTTGCCCGACGTGTACACGCCGCCGGCCATCGCCCCGATCATCGCGGCGACGAGGCCGACGGTCTTTTGCGCGAGGCCGATCTCGACGAGGGGAAAGCCGTGATCGACGAGCATGGGATGGAACATCATCCCGGCGGTCGCGTCGGTGAGCTTGTAGAGAAAGATGAACCCGGCAATGACGCCCGCGCGCGGTGTGGCGAGGAAATCGCGGAACGGGCCGATTACCGTGTCCTGAAACGTCGGCGCGCTGGTGTCGGCGACGATGGGCTCGGGTGCGAAGATCGCCGCGAAGACCAGCGCGACCGCCGCGGCGGCGAGCCCCGCGAAAACGACCGGCCACGACGCGAACTGCGCCGCGGAGATCGCGATGCCCCCCGACACCAGCATGGCGACGCGGTAGGTCGAGGCGCGCCAGCCGTTGCCCGTACCGTATTCCTCGGGGCGCAGCGTCTCGACGGCGTAGGCGTCCACGGCGATGTCCTGCGTGGCGGAGAGGAACGCGATGGCGAGCACGAGAATGCCCACGGCGAGCGACGCCGGCGCGCCCGCGATGGACGCGACGGCCGCCAACACCGCCGCGATGCCGATCTGCGTCGCGGCGATCCATCCGCGCCGCCGCGAGCCGAAGAGGCGAAAGCGATCGACGAGCGGCGACCACAGGAACTTGAATCCCCACGGCAGCGTGGCGAGCGAAAGCAGGCCGATCTCGGTGAGGCTGACGCCCTGCGTGCGCAGCCATACGGGGACGGTGAAGACGACGAATCCGAAGGGCAGACCGGACGAGAATCCGAGCGCGCCGACGAACATCATGCGCGGCTCGCGCAACGCCGCGCGGATCAGGGCGAGCCAGGGAACGCGCGAAGCGGCGTTCACGCGACGGTCGCGAGGGCGTCGCGCAGGAGCTTCGTGGAGCGCTCGTCGAAGGCGCAGAAGACGACCTTCTCAATCGACGCGTCGGCGCGCAGGTAATCGCTGACGGCCTTGATCGCGACGCGGGCGGCCTCGTCGGGCGGGTAACCGTACACGCCGGTGCTGATGGCCGGGAACGCGATGGTCCGCAATCCGTGTTGCGCGGCGAGGGCGAGCGAGTTGCGATAGCACGATGCGAGGAGCGCCTCGCGATCCGCGCCGCCGCGACCGTACACCGGGCCCACGGTGTGGATCACGTGCCGCGCCGCGAGCCGATGGCCCGCGGTGATCTTCGCCTCGCCGGTGCGGCAGCCGTCGAGCGCCCGGCATTCCTTCAGCAACTCGGGACCCGCCGCGCGGTGGATCGCGCCGTCCACGCCTCCACCGCCCAGCAGCGTGTGGTTCGCCGCATTGACGATCGCGTCCACGTCGAGCTTCGTGATGTCGCCCTGCCAGACTTCCATGCGTTCGGCGAGGTTCATGGCGTTTCCCTTATCGACGCGTCACGCGCCCGTAGAACTCGGGCCGGCGATCCGCGAAGCGGTCGGCCAGATCGGTCGTGCGTTTGTCCGCCGCCTCGTCGGGATCGATATTCACGGCATACGCGTATTCGCCCACCGTCGGCGCGCTCGAAAGGATCTCGCCCTTCGGTCCGGTGATCTGCGAACTGCCCGTGAAGTTCAAATCGCCGTCGGTGCCCACGCGGTTCGCGGTCACCGTGAAAACGCCGTTCTCGAGGCCCCGGATGCGCATCGCGTCTTGCCCCCAAGGCAGTACCAGGTTGCTCGGGTGCAGCAGCACGCGTGCACCGTCGAGGGCGAGCGAGCGGGCGAGTTCTGGGAACTGCCAATCGTAACAGATCATGATGCCCACGGGCACCTCGCGCACCGTGCAGACCGACGGCGCGCACTGGCCGGGATCGAAGAGTCGACGTTCGTTGTGGAACAGGTGGATCTTGTCGTAGGTCGCGACGAGCCCCTCGCCGTCCACGAGAAAGGCGGAGTTGAACGCGCGCGCGCCGTCGCGCCGGATGTAGCCGCCGCAAACCGCCGCACCGGTGCGCCCCGAAAAATCGTAGGCCCAACCGATGGTCGGCCCGTCGGCGTCCTCGGCGAGCGCCCAGGCTGCGTCGCGATCGGCGTGAGCGTAGCCGGTGGCAAACAGCTCGGGAAAGACGAGCAGGTCAGCCTGGACGTGCGCCGCGACCGCCGCCGCGCGCTCCAGATTTCCCGCGACATCGCCAAGGATCGGTTCGGTCTGCACGTATCCGATGAGCATGCGCACCTCGTTTGCGTCGTATCGTGGCAAATCGGCGGGGCCGTGACAATGTGTCGGGGGCTTTTGGGGATTGGTTTTTGGATGTTGGTTGACTGCGGGAGCATCGGGGCAGCGGCTTTTTTCGTTGAAGCCAGCCGGTCGATGTGTTAAATACCGTACAGTTTGGATTTGCTCATTCCTTCCTTGGGGATCCACCATGAAACGCATCCTGATTTTCGCATTCGTCGCGTTCGTCGCGATGGCGGGCTGCCAGACGCAGACCGCGCCGGCGCCCGTCGCTCCGCCCCCGGAGGCCGCCGCGCCGCCCGCGCCCACCGAAGCCCCGATCGACCCCGCCCTGCTCGGCGCGTTTGCCGCGCTGCCGGCGGTGATCGAGTCCGCGGACAATCCCCTCACCGACGAGAAGGTCGCCCTCGGGCGGACGCTCTACTATGACAAGCGCTTCTCGAAGAACCACGACCTGTCGTGCAACTCGTGCCACCTGCTCACGCAGTATGGTGTGGACAACAAGGCGACCTCGCCGGGGCATAAGGGACAGCTCGGCGACCGCAATTCGCCGACGGTCTACAACGCGGCGGGCGAGTTCGTGCAGTTCTGGGACGGCCGCGCGCCGACGGTCGAAGAGCAGGCCAAGGGCCCGGTGCTGAATCCCGTCGAAATGGCGCTGGCCGACGACAAAGCCGTGCTTGCGGTCATCAACTCGATTCCCGAATACGTCGAGGCGTTCAAGAAGGCGTTCCCCGCCGACAAAGACCCCGTGACCTATGACAACTTCGGCCGCGCGATCGGCGCGTTCGAGCGCAAGCTCGTCACCCCGTCGAAGTGGGACAAGTTTGTCGGCGGCGACATGGCTGCCCTGAACGACGCCGAGAAGGCGGGTTTCAAGAAATTCGTCGAGGTCGGCTGCACGGCCTGCCACACCGGCGCTCTGCTGGGCGGGCACATGTTCCAAAAGCTCGGACTCGTGAAGCCGTGGCCGAACGACAAGGACCCGGGCCGCGCGAAGGTGACGAACAGCGATGCCGACAAACTGTTCTTCAAAGTGCCCATGCTGCGCAACATCGAGAAGACCGGCCCATACTATCACGACGGTTCGGTCGCCACGCTCGAAGGGGCCGTGAAGCTCATGGGCGAGCACCAGCTCGGCAAAACGCTCTCCGACGCCGACGTGGCATCGATCATGACCTTCCTCAAAACCCTCACCGGCGAACTGCCGACGAACCTGATCGCCGAGCCGCCGATGCCGCCCTCGACCGACAAGACACCCAAGCCCGACCCGGCCTGATTTCCGGAAATCCATCCGATGTGTGGCACAGCCGCCCCCGGCTGTGCGGCGATCCCCCGCTCCGGCGGGGGATTCGCGCATTTGGACTCCGTGACGCTTGCAGCAAACCGAAAGGTATGCGAGGGAGATGCGGAGCATCGGCCATGCTCTGGAGGATTGACGATGAAGCTCGCGCGGCACTTTTGGGTTCTCACGGTTCTGGCGTTCGCGATCGCGTTCGCGACAGGTTGCGGCGGCATCGGCGGCGACGACGACGACGACGACGACGACGACGACGACGACGACGATGACGATGACGATGATGACGATGACGATGACGATGACGATGACGATGACGACGAGCTCGCGCCGTTGACGTTCTGATCGCCCGCGAGATTCGGTGCGTCATTGTTCGCCGCGCGCGCCGCGCGTATGATCGCACCATGCAGGCGGGATTTTCGAAGGTTTCGTTTCTGCCCCCGTTCACGGCGAGCCTCGCCGGGTACGGCAACGGCATGCCCCGACATTTTTCGCACGTGCTCGACGAGCCGTACGCGAGGGGGATCGCGCTCTCGGACGGCGACACCGGCGTCGTCGTCATTGCCGCGGATTTTCTGACGCCCACCGATCGCCTGTGCGAGGCCGTGCGCCGCCGCGCGAATCTCGGCCGCGTCGAGATCGTCATCCACGGCACGCACACGCACTCCGCGCCGGGCAATTTTTGGGATCACCCCATCGCCGTGCGCATGTGCGGCGATTTCCGGCAGCACGCGTTCGACTTTTTGGCCGAGCGCTTCGCCGAGACGGCGGTGAACGCTTGGCACTCGCGAGAGGACGCCGAGGTGTCGTTCGATCAGGACGCGGACACCCTCGCGCACCTTCAGGAGAACCGCCGGCGCCCCGACGGGCCGATCGATCCGGTCCTCTCGGTCTGGTCGTTTCGCGCGAAATCCGACGGTCGCCCGCTCGGCTGCGCGGTGAATTTCGCGGGGCATCCCGTGATCGTCGCCGAGCGCGACTTTCACGCGATCTCCGCCGACTTCCCGGGCTTCGTGGCGCGGCGGCTCGAGTCCGAGGTTCCCGTGTGCGCGTATTTCAACGGCGCGGTGGGTGGGCTCTCGATCTGGTTTCCCGATAGGCCCATCGACGTGCACCTGCACCTGCGCACGGTGGGCGAACCCATCGCGCAGCTCGCGGCGACGCTGCTCGCGCGCGCGAAGCCGACGGGCGATCGTCTCGCGTTTTCGCGGCAGACGGTCACGCTGCGAAAGAACAACTCCGACCCGCTGCCCTTCGGGTGGTGGTGGGCGCCCGTCGTGCGCCCGGCGGTGTGGTACTGGAATCGGCTGGTGGCGACGAACTATCCCGCGCCGCGCATGACGACCGTGTCGGCGCTGCGCCTCGGCGAGAGCGCGATGGTGTTTCAGCCGTCGGACTTCGGCGTGGGCTGCGGACTCGCCGTGCGCGAAAAGGGCGCGCGTCGAGGCATCGCGGCGGTGCCCATCGGGCACGCCGACGATTATGCGGGATACATCCATCCCGAACGCGAGATGACGATCGCGCCGAAATCGGGCAAGGACTTTCGCTACATGACGATTTACGAAAACCTGATGGGTTTTTACGGGCGCGGCGCTTACGACCTCTTCGCACGCGCCGAAGACTCTGCCCTCGCCGCCGTTCTGGGCGACGCCGCGACGACGGCGGCGTGATCGGGCGATTTCGTCGGGAGAATTAGCGCGGGCGCGGCGACGGCCAGTCCTCGACCCGGCACGCGAAGATGAACGGCGCCATCGTCGCGAAGCCCGGGATGATGATCGGGAGCTGATCGACGATCGAAAACAGAATTCCCATCGCCAGCACCGTTTCGTTCGCGCCCATTCCCGAGATCGTCGCGAAAAACGCCAGCTCGCGAAGACCCGTGCCGAAATACGCCACCGGCACCGCCGCGATCAGGATCGCCACGGGATAATAGGTGAGCGCCGTGCGCCACGGCACCGCGATGCCCAGCGCCGACGCGACGAGCGCCGCCGCGAGAATTCGGCACAGGAGCATCAGCAGGCCGTAGAAAAAGAGCGTCCAAAACGACTTGGCGGGCACGCGCGTGAGCTGCACGTAACGCTTGAGCGATCGCCACCAGTTGTCCTTCGGCCCACGTTCGTGCTCGCCGCGCACCAGCGCGTTACGGATCTGCGCCCCCGCGACGAGCGCGACTCCGAAAGCGAGGATGAGCGGCAGCACCCATCCCACGTGGCCGCCCATGAGCAGACCGAGGATCGCGACGACGAGCATGACGAGCGCGTTGACCCACTCGACGAGCACCACCGCCGCGTGGCTTTTTTCGCGGGGGATGCCGTGCGCGCGCGACATGTAGTGCGACCGCCCGACACCGCCGTGGCGGATCGGCGGCACGGCGCGCAGGCCGTACACCGCGGTCTTGACGAACATGTGTTCGCCGAGCGAGGTGCGCACGCCCATCTGGTCGTAGGCGGCCTTCCACTGGAACGCGGCGAAGACGAGGTTGCCGAAAAACGAGCAAATGATCGCCGTGACGATCGGCGGCTTCCACGAGTAGAGGAGGTCGATGAAGACGGCGCGGATGTCAATGAAGGTGAAAAGGGCGATGACGATCACGGCGGAGATGCAGATGCCGATGACCCACCACAGAAGACGCAGGTTCTCCCGGTCCATCAAATCCGCCCTTGTTGGGGAACGTCCGCCAAACAAACTTAGGAAAAACAGCGATTTACGTCAAGTTGCGCGAAGCGAAAATTTGCGCATGATAACCGTGTTTCCGGCAAGCTGCGCGAACGCGTCGGTCGCGTGTCGCGTACCGTCGATTCGGAGTGTTGTGATGAATTTTCGCGGACGGACGTGGTGGATTCTATGGGCGGCGCTCGCCGTCTTCGCGATGGCTTGCGGGCAAAAGGCCGAGGAACCGACGACGGGCCCGGACAGCCCCGAGGAACTCGCGCAAAAGTACCTCGACGCGATCGCATCGCAGGACGAAGCCGCCATCAACGACCTGCTGCTCAGCGCCGGCGACATGCGCAAGTTCAACAAGCGCATGAACAAGCAGGGCGTCGACACCTATCGCCAGTTCGTCGTACGCGACTTCAAGACGAGAAACCGCGACTACCTCGGCCAGCAACTCAAGTTCGTCGCGTTTCGCCTCGGACAGGAGGTGATGGCGAAGGACAAGTTCGCGCTGCACCGCGGTTCGACGATCATCGCCGAGCTGCCCGACGGCTCGAAGGTCAATCTGGAGCTGAATTTCGTCTCGCGCATCGGTCAAAAGTGGAAGCTCTTCTCGCTGCGTTACCTGAAAGACGCCAAGGGCGCGAATCCGGGCATCCCCGACGTGCTGCCGGGCGCGAAGTTCGGCCCCGAGCAGAAAAACAAGGTGCAGCTCAAGATCAAGAAGGCGGGCGAAAACGGCGAGGGCGAAGCGCCCGAGGCCGCGCCGGAAGACGGCGCAGCGCCTGGGCCCGCGGCTCCCGCGCCTCCCGCCGCGCCTTCTGCCGCACCTCCTGCCGCGCCTCCTGCCGCGCCTCCGGCACCGCCCGCGGGCGACGCGCCCAAGGACGCGACGAAGCCCTGAACTTCCTCCGCCCGCGCGAACGTTTTGGAGGACCAGCACCCAGCATCCAACAACCAAAAACCAATTGCCAATAACCTCCCTTCGTTTGACATGCCCCCGAACCGTGATTAGCTTTCGCTTCGGCGAACTGGGGGGGCGATTGGCCGAGGAGTCCGGCACACATTCCGCCACGCATTCGGCGTGGATCGACGCGTTCCTCGAGGAACTGCGTCTGGAGCGCGATGCTCCGGCCACGACGCGCGCGTCCTACCGCAACGATCTCATGCAGTTCGATGAATTCGTGACGAAAAAACATCTGGTTCCCATCGTGGACGGTCGCGCCGACCTGCGTGCCGCGGATCGCTACGCCGTGCGCGCGTTCGTCGCAGAGCGTTCGAAGACCGACGCGAAAAGCTCGGTCGCGCGCAAGCTGTCGGCCATCCGCCGGTTTTTTCACTTTCTGCGCGAGCACGGCGAAATCGAACGCAACCCCGCGCGGCTCGTCGCCGGGCCGAAGAAGTCGAAACCGCTTCCGCGCGTGCTGACCGTGGACGAAGCGAAGACGCTGCTCGACCGCGCGCCCACGGGTGAACACGCCGTGCGTGACCGGGCGCTGATGGAACTGCTCTACAGCACCGGCGCGCGCGTCAGCGAGGTCGTCGGCGCGGATCTTGGCGATCTCGATCTCGACCTCGGCACACTCAAGGTGCTCGGCAAACGGCGCAAGCAGCGTCTGTGCATGGTGGGCGAGGCGGCGACCGGCGCAGTGCGCGAATATCTGCGCGCGTGCGCGGCGGTGCGTTCGCGGCGCTGGGGCGCGGCGGACGCCGGGCCGATCTTTCTGACTCGCGAAGGCGAGCGGCTCTCGCGGCAGGCGGCGTATTCGCTCGCCCGAAAACACGGGCTCGCCGCCGCGATGCCGACGCGCGTCACGCCCCACGCGCTGCGCCATTCGTTCGCGACGCACCTGCTGGAGGGCGGCGCGAATCTGCGCGAAATTCAGGACATGCTCGGCCACGCGAGTCTCTCGACCACGCAGGTCTACACGCACCTGTCGGTCGAACACGTTCGCGAGGCGTACGAAAAAGCGCATCCCCACGCGCGTTCGCGCAAGAAGGGAACAACGACATGAACTTCGACAAGCCGCCGGTCTTTCACGCGACCACGATCATCGCCGTGCGCAAGGACGGCAAGATCGCGATCGCGGGCGACGGGCAGGTGACGCTGGGCGAACAGGTCGTCAAGCACGGCGCACGCAAGATCCGCCGCCTCTATAAGGACCAGGTGCTCGTGGGGTTCGCGGGCGCGGTCTCCGACGCGTTCAATCTCTACGAGAAGCTCGAGGGCAAACTCGAACAGTATTCGGGCAACCTCAAGCGCGCGGCGGTGGAACTGGCCAAGGACTGGCGCAAGGACAAATTCCTGCGCCAGCTCAACGCGCTGCTCATCGCCGCGGACGCCGAGTCGACGTTCATCATCTCGGGCACGGGCGAGATCATCGAGCCCGACGACGACATCGCGGCGATCGGCTCGGGCGGGGCGTACGCGCTGGCGGCGGCGCGGGCGCTGGTCGCGAACACCTCGCTCTCCGCGCGCGAAATCGCGGCCAAATCGATGCGCATCGCGGGCGAGATCTGCATCTTCACCAACACGAACATCGTCGAGGACGAGTTGTGAGCGGCGAGCCCTCACCCCCGTCCCCTCTCCCGGCGTGCGGGCGAGGGGCGCCGGAAAAACGCCGGCGACGATCCACATCAGGATGAACCGATGACCCACGTGAAAGACCCCAAGCCCCCCGCGGGGGAAGAGACCTGGCAGGACGAGTTCGACCTCGCGTCGCAGCTCACGCCCCGGCAGGTGGTCGAGGAACTCGACAAATACATCGTCGGCCAACTCGACGCGAAGAAGGCCGTCGCGGTCGCGCTGCGCAATCGCTGGCGCCGCCGCCAGGTGGCCGAGGACCTGCGCGACGAGATCGCGCCGAAAAACATCATCATGATGGGCCCGACGGGCGTGGGCAAAACCGAGATCGCCCGGCGACTGGCGCGGCTCGCGGGCGCGCCGTTTCTCAAGATCGAGGCGAGCAAGTTCACCGAGGTCGGTTACGTGGGTCGCGACGTCGAGTCGATGATCCGCGACCTGACGGAAATCTCCGTGAACATGGTGAAGGAGGAGGAGCGGGACCTCGTCATCGAAAAGGCCGAGGCCATCGCCGAGGACAAAGTGCTCGACCTGTTGTTGCCGCCGCCGCCCAAGCCCGCGCCGCGCACCGAGGGCGACGGCGAGCCGGTGCTCGTCACCGACGATCCCGAGACGCAGGCGGAGAGCTACAAGCGCACCCGCGAGAAGTTCCGCGTCTGGCTGCGCGAGGGAAAATTCGATCAGACCGAGGTCGAGATCAAGGTGCCCGACCGCTCGTCGATGCCCATGATCGAGGTCTTCTCCGGCGGCATGGAAGACATGGAGATCAACCTCAAGGACATGTTCGGCAACATGTTCCCGAAGAAGACCAAGAAGAAAAAGGTTTTCGTGCCCGAGGCCCTGGACATCCTCGAGGACGAGGAGGCCGACAAGCTGATCGACATGGAGGACGTGGTGGACCTCGCGCTCGACCGCGTCGAGCAGGCGGGCATCGTCTTCCTCGACGAGATCGACAAGATCGGCGCGGGCGACAAGGGCCACGGGCCGGACGTCTCGCGCGAGGGCGTGCAGCGCGACCTGCTGCCGATCGTCGAGGGCTCCAACGTCTCGACGAAATACGGCATGGTGCGCACCGACCACATCCTGTTCATCGCGGCGGGCGCGTTCAACGTCAGCAAGCCCTCCGATCTCATCCCCGAGTTGCAGGGGCGCTTCCCCATCCGCGTCGAACTCCAGAGCCTGACCAAGGACGACTTCGTCCGCATCCTGACCGAGCCGCGCAACGCCCTCGTCAAGCAGTATCAGGCGATGATGGAGACCGAGGAACTCGAACTCGTGTTCCCGGCCGCGGGCATCGAGGAGATCGCGCGCATCGCCTTCGACGTGAACGGCAAGATGGAGAACATCGGCGCGCGCCGCCTGCACACCATCATGGAGCGCGTGCTGGAGGAAATCTCCTTCGACGCCCCCGAGTTGAAAGCCAAGCGCATCGTCATCGACGCGGCGTTCGTGAAGCAGCGCCTCGAAGACATCGTCAGGGATCAGGATCTGTCGAAGTACATTCTGTAGCGCCCCTTGCCCCTCGCGGCAAAGCGGCCAAAATGACCCGGCGTGAAGGCGCGCGGGTCATTTTTCATTCGGGGGCGATCATGTCGGGTCGTGGCGTCGGGGCGGCTTGGTGGGCGGCGGCGATGTGCGTCGTGTTGCTGGGGACAGGTGCGGCATTCGCGGGCGATCCCATCGCCGTGCCGCAAATCGCGGATTCGGAAAGCGGCACGCAGCGGATCGAATTCATCGGCTCGGGCGAACTGCTCTACAACATGAGCTGGACGATGACGCGCGCCGACGAGGGCGGGCGCAAATCGTGGCGCTATCACCTCGACGGCGACAACGGCAAGACCGGCGCGGCGCGCATCACGTGGGTCGAGGACGCCGTCTACGACCTGCTGCCCGAGGGCCTGCGCACGCGGTGGTGGAAGAAGGTGTCGTCGGGCGCGGAGCAGGAGACGTGGGAACTGCGTTTCGACTGGGCCGCCAAATCCGCGGCGTACAAATACGAGGACCGCGCGAGCGGCAAGACCGAAAACACCACCGTGAAATTCGGCGACAACACGTATCCCCTCGACGCGATGAACTTCCTGCTGCGCGGGCTGCCGTTCGAAAAAGGCCCCGGCACGTCGCTCACCGGTTCGTTCGTCATGACCGACGGCACGCTGCTGTCGGGCTCGATGGTGCTGATCGGCGAGGAGAAGGTCGAGACGCCCATCGGCACGTTCAATGCTTACAAGGTACAACTCAAGCCCAAGGGCCTCGTCGGCGCGGTCGCGCCCGACATGTTCATGTGGTTCGCGAAAGCCGCGCCGCACGCGTGGCTGCGTTATGACGGCCGCGACGACGGTCTGACCAGCCCGCGCACCCGGAACGTGCTGACGAAGTACGAGCCGCGCGCGACGCTTGGCGGAAAGTAGCCCTCGTCGAATCGCCCGCGCGAATTCGCGGCACGCCGCTGGACCGCGCCGAGCCGCGCCGCTATCGTCCGAGTGATGTCCGAGGATCGTCCATCCCCCATGTCGCCGTGGCCCGTGGCCGCGTTGCACATCGCGCTCATGGTCGCGCTCGCCGCGTTTTTGCGTGGGGCGTTTTTCGCGGGAGCGGTGCTGCCCGACGACATGGTGTATGTCAGCCAGATCGATCAGATCCGTCAGGGCGGCTGGCCGGAGATTTCGGCGGCGAACCTGTGGGCCGCGCGCCCGTTGCTGCTCCTCATCATGCGCGCGTCGCTCGCGGTCTTCGGCTGGAACGACGTAGGGCTCGTCGCGCCGTTTTTCGCCGCGTCGATTGCGCTTGTCGCGGGCGCGTATCTCGTCGCGGCGAAATTCGCGGGCCGCAACGCGGGGCTCCTGGCCGCGCTCGCGCTCGCCGTGTGTCCGCTCGATCTCGTGTATTCGACGACCGTGGCGAACGACATCCTCGCGTCGGCCTTCGCGTGGGGCGGCGCGGCGATCGCGGTGTTCGTGATTCCATTCCGATGTGGCCCGGCCGCCCCCGGCCGGGATGCCTCCCAACTCGCGCTCCCCGTTTTGGGCTTCGCCGGTTTCGTGACGGGCTGCGCGGCGGCGGTGAAACTCACGGGCATGATCGCGGGGCCGATCGCGGTCATCGCCGTGTGGCTCGCGACCGGGCGCGACGAGCGCGGCAAGACTCTTGCGCCTACGGCTGCGTTTCTCGCCGGATGGCTCGTCGCGCAGATCGCCCTCGCCGCGTTTATCGGCGCACACACGGGCGACCCCTTCGCGCACTTCGCCGCCGAGCGCGACTACTATCTGCGTTCCGACTGGATGATCCACGACGCGAACCCGATCCGTCTCCTCGCCGCGTATCCCGGATGGATGTCGGGCCTCGTGCCCGAGCGCTATGGCTCCGTAACGCTCTGGCCGTTCGGCGCGTGGTGGTGGATGTTCGCCCTCGCGGCGGTCGTCGCGTGGCGGCGCGAGTCGCGCGCGGTCCGCGCGGCGATTGTCGCGACGCTGCTCGTGCTCGCCGTTCTCGAATTCGCCCCGTTGCGTCTGTGGCCGTACGTGCCGATCCACCGCCTGCCGCGGGTGTTGCACCTCGCGCTGGCGCCCGCTGCCGTCGCGATCGGCGCGGCGTTCGCGGCGATCCCATCGGCCCGGCGCGGATTCCTCGTCCTCGCGCTCATGGTCACCTCGCTGATCCCCGGCGCGCTTTCGGCGCGCGTGACGTCCGACATCGGTCGCGACAAACGCATCGCGGCGGAATATGTGCAATCGAACCGTCCCGCGCGCGTCGTGACCGATGTCGAGATGGCGCAGTATCTGGAGTTTCGCGCGGACATGTCGCCCACGTATTCCATCGACGCGCAGCAGGCCGCGCCGACTTTCTTGCCGCCGGGATCGCTCGTCATTTACGGTGGGTCTCGACGGCTGGAATACACGGTGGACGACGCGCCGGCGTGGCGCGAAGCCGCCGCGAAACGCGGCTGCCGAATCGTGGCGACATCGACCGCGTCACCCAACCCGTGGCGCGCTGATGGACTCGTCGTCTGCGAAGTGCCTGTTATTATTGATAAATTCTAGTTGTGTGATGATTCGGAAGTAACCGCCGGAACATGATGATTCTCACGGTTTAACGCAACGCGTCATGCGATGATGCATCGATTCCCCGCGCGCCGCCCGTCCCGGGCGACGGCGTCATGAAAGGAACGAATGATGAAACCGTCCACGAATCCCAAGCGCGTCGCCCTCGTCGCGCACGACCATAAGAAACGCGACATGGTGGAATGGGCCCGCTACAACAAGGACCTGCTCGCCAACCACACGCTCTGCGCCACCGGCACGACGGGCGCGATGATCGAACAGGAACTCGGTCTGCCGGTTGAGAAACTCAAGAGCGGTCCGCTCGGCGGCGACCTTCAGCTCGGCGCGATGATCTCGGAAAACCGGCTCGATATGCTGATCTTTTTTTGGGACCCGCTGGAGCCGCAGCCGCACGACGTGGAAGTGAAGGCGCTGCTGCGCATCTGCGTGGTCTACAACGTCCCGGTCGCGTGCAATCGGGCGACAGCCGATTTCGTGATCTCGTCGGAGCTGATGGGACGCACCTACGAGCGCATGATTCCGGTGTACGACGGCGACCGCGCGCGACCGCTGCCCGCCGAGCATTGACTCCGACGCCTTGCCCCCGCTGACGGCGGGAAGGATCGAGATCGTTTCGCCCGCGACGGGCGTGTCGAGTCCGGCGAGGAAGCGGATGTTTTCCTCGCCGACGAAGACGCTCACGTGCGGGCGCACCGCGCCCTGGTTGTCGGCGATCCGGTCGCGAAGGCCCGGGTACGCGCGCCATAAGGCGGCGAGCGCCTCGCGCACGGTGGCGGCCTGCGTTTCAACGCGTGCTTCGATACGCGCCGCCCGAGGAGATTGCGACCAGCATCTCCGCCGCGTCCGTGGGATGCGGAACGATCGTGCGCAGGGAGAGCCCGCCGCCGCCGGGCATCCACCGCGGGCGGTGGGGATGGTCATCGACACCTTACACGAGGGACCACGTCGCGCCGCCGAGAGTTTCGCGCTCATCGATCCCTCCGGGCAGGTGTTTCGAGACGATTCACGATTTCGCGTTGCGGGAAACGGATGTAGCACGACGCCGTCGCATCGCGCCACGAAATTGCGCCCGCGCGGTGGTGGATCTCACATCGTGACGGCGAGAAAGCGCTTGGGTCTCGCGGCGGCGGAGATGTCGCGGATGTCTTCGAGGGTGAAGGTCGGTGCGTCCTGCGGCGGCTTCAGCCAGATCGCGTCGATGACGATGCAGTCGCTCACCACATCGCCATGTGCGAGGGTCACATCGACGACGCGGTAGCCGCCGGCGCCGACGGGGATGGCGCTCGCCCGCGCGCTCCACTTTTCGTCAAGGGTAAGCATGTTCCGACCAGTTTCTGCCGTCGTCGGAGGTGTAAAACCCCTGGACCGAGGGATAACCCACGCCGAACGGGAGAAGGATTTCCACCCCGCCTCCACGTTGTCCGAAGCGGCGCGGCGCGACGCCCGTTCGACCGAGAACAGGCGACGAAATCTCGATCCGGAACAGGTGCGTGCGCGGAATCGCGCCCGGCAGGGCGTAGCGTTCCGCGATATCCTGTCCGTCCAGGGATTTCATCGTGCGAATCGCATCCTCCCATGTCGTCACATAGGTTCCCGGCAACACCTGCCCGTCGGGCGTGAGCCGGGGATCATGACGAAACGCGGTGAATCGTCCATATACCCCCGCGGGAATCCACGCAAAGGGGGCGTCCACGGATCGGTCGATCAACAACTCCCGGTCATGATCGCTTTCGTCGTCCGACCAACCCCTGCTCTCGATATCGGCGCGCCCCGTTTCATCGTCGATCGGCGCCAATTCGCGCGGCTCTCCCCAAGGTCGACATTCGGGATCGGCGTCGAGTTCCAGAATCCAGCGAGATGTGGCGTGGGCTTCGCGTTTTCGAAGCCAGATCAGAGGGGCGAAAACGTCGTGTCCGTAGAGGACGCCGGTGAGCGGGCCTTGTGGAAACTGAACACGCACGACATGGTATGCCATGCCGTGTTCCGGCGCGTCGAAAAAACGCGCGGTCATGGTTTTCTCGATCCGCAAAATTTCCTCCCGCGTATACCGCCATTAAAACACAGGCGACGTTTTGGTCAAGGAACATAATATCGATTCCAAAAAAAGAAATATGGGGACGCCGTCACAGGACAGTAACGTCGCAACATTCGATTATTCCAAACGATTTTTCCCGTCACCGTACGTTACATCGAGCATGACGGATTTTTCTTCAAAAAATTCGCTCGGCCGGCGAAGCGCGGGAACCGGATCGCGGCGCGCGTTTCCAACGCGATCGAGGTCGCACACGTCGGCGCGGTCGGGCGCAATTGACATCGAGGGCCGACATTCTAAGGTGTCGCGCGCAGTTTGCGCGACAGGGTCGAAAGGGATCGTGCGATGGCTTCGCACGATCGGTGCAAAGAACACGGAGTGCCTTGCCCGGCCATGTATTGGGAATACGAACCGCCCAAACGGCGGTACATCTTTCAGATCACGATCGCCGTTTCCATCGGCTTTCACGTGCTCGTGTGGGCGGGCTTGACGCACCTGGGCACGCGCCCGGCGAGCGATTCGTATCTCGTTCAGCTCGTGGTCGCCCGCGGGATGATGCGCGCGACACCGCCACCGCCCCCCCCGCCGCCGGCCACGCCCACGCCGCCCCCGACGCCGAAGCCGACTCCCGCGCCCACTCCGGTCGCACCGCCGCCGAATCAGGAAACCAAGCCGCCCGACGCCGAGCCGCCCAAACCGGTTTTCGGCGTCACCGAGGATTCCGTCGTCGAGGATTCGAGTTTCGCGGTGCGCGTCGGCAATACGCTGATGCAGGCGCAGGAAAAGGATTTCACCGACCCCTCGAAGGTGAAGCCCTATGCGCCGCAGCCCGTGAAACAACAGGCGATCAAGGCGAACGCCCCGCCGAAACTGCGCTCCAAGGTCGACCCGGAATACCCCGCCCTGGCGCGCAAGGCCGGACGCGAGGGGCGCGTCGTGCTGCGTGTGCTGATCGGTGCGGACGGCCACGTGAAGTCCGTGACCGTGGTACGCGCCGAGCCGCCGGATTTCGGGTTCGAGCAGGCAGCCGTCGAGGCGGTGCAGCAGTGGGTCTATTCGCCGCCCACGGAGGGCGTCGATACCTGGTTCTTCCAGCCGGTGCGTTTTTCGCTGGAGGAGTGACGTCGCGCCACCCTTCGTCGCCGCTCAGCCGCAGCCGCAGATCGGATCGCCGTCGTCATCGTCGTCGTCATCGTTCGCGGGCTGCGTGTCGTCGTCGGCATCGTCATCCATCGTGTCGTCGTCCGCCGCGTCGTCGTCGACCGCGTCGTCATCCGCCGTGTCGTCGTCCGCCACATCGTCGTCCGCGTCGTCGTCGGGGTACCAGTCGTCGTCGTCCGCATCGTCGTCGTCGGCGTCGTCATCGGTGGGATTGCACGGATCGTAGGTGAGCGTCGCACTCATCTCGTGCGGACCCGTCGGTGAGCCGACGTCGCCCTGAATCAGCACTTCGACGGCGTTCTCGTTCGTGTTCACCGGTGTTGCGTTGAACGAAAAGATGGCCGTTTCGCCGTCGGCGAGGCCGCCGCCCGGGCCGACCGTGCGCGTGAACACCCACTGCACGCCGTTGCCGTTGGGATAAGGCGTCGCGAACCAGAAGCCGTCGATCGACTGCGGCGGCGGGACGAACACGTCGCCCAGCACCCAAGAGTCGCCGAAGCTCACGTCCACGAAACGCAGTGTCTCGCCGTCGGGCGAGTCGTAGTCCACGGAAATCTCGAAATACGATTCCTCGCCTCCGTCGAGGCACTCCGGGCCTGGGGTCGAAATTACCGTGCCCGGGCCGATCGCGGCCAATAACGCGCACGGAACCAGCAACGCAAACATCGCCATCCACAGCCGTTTCATGTCATTCCTCCGCGTGGGTCTTATGTCATCATAACGCGGCGATCAAACTTCGTTCAAGCGACTTGAAATCGATGGAGCGAGATTCGACGATGTCAGCACCCGCAGCCGCCGCTGTTCGAGTCGTCATCATCGTTATCTCCGCTGTCGTCGTCGGCCGCGTCGTCGTCATCGATGGCGCCGTCGTCATCCGGATGGAGGTCGTCATCCGTGTCGTCGTCGGCGTCGTCATCCGCATCGTCGTCGAATTCGTCGCAGCCCTCGACGACGCACGCGGTGCCCGAGACGAACTCGCCGGAATCCGCCGCGATGCGGTAGTCGAAGCCGTCGTTCGCCTCGGCGTCCGTCGTGGCCCGGAACGCGAACTCGAGCGACTCGCCCTCGCGGATGTCGCCGTACGCGGCCGACGAACCGCCGGAGGTGAACATCCACCGGACACCCACGTCGCCGATGTCGCCGGGCAGCAGTTCGTAAGCCCACGTCCCCCAGTGCAGCGCGTCGGGCGCGTGGACCGCGTCGAGCACGTACGTCTCGCTCGGCATGTAGAGATCGACGCTGTTGATCCATCGCTGAATTGGTCCTGGCGTGGTGGTGTTGGCGACGATGAATTCGAAGTCGTAGAGCTGCGCGCCCGTGAGCAGCACGGGGTTGTTGAAATCGAGCGTCGCCGAGAAATCGCCGCCCGTGTCGTCATCCGTGTCGTCGTCGACATCGTCATCGACATCATCGTCCGTGTCGTCATCCGTGTCGTCGTCGGTCGGCTCGCAGATCTCGTACGTGAACGATGCGCTCATCTCGTGGGGCGGCGTCGGCGAGGCCACGTCGCCCTCGATGACCACGTTGATTTCGTTTTCGTTCGGGTTCACCGGCGTGGCGCGGAACGAAAAGACGGCGGTTTCGCCGTCGGCCAGCCCGCCTCCCGGGCCGGACGTGCGATTGAAGACCCACTGCACGCCGTTGCCGTTGGGGTAAGCCGTCGCGGTCCACGATCCCGAGATCGACTGCGGCGGCGGCGAGTAGAGCGTGCCCAGTTCCCACGAGTCGCCGAAGGACACATCGACAAACCGCAGGGTTTCGTTGTCAGGGGAATCGTAGGCGACCGAGATTTCGAACAGCGCCTCCTCGCCGCCCTCGATGCAGTCGGGCGCCGGCGCGGAGATGACGGTACCGCCGCCGATGGCACCCATGAACGCGAATGGAATTGCCAGCGTGAAGACCACAACCCACAGCGTGCGCACTTCCCACAGCCGACGCATTTCGGCTCCCCCGAAATTGGAATGGCCGATCTTAACGCCGCCGACCGGGGTGGCACAAGTAAAATCGACATTCTTGTCGAAAGAAAATCGACGTGATCGTCACAAACGATCGGTCACGGATTTGGCGTCGCTTGCACGCGACCCCGCTTCGCGCGCGGCGGGCAGAGCGGGTCGTCCGGCGGGCGCGGCAGCAGGATGCGCTCGGGGTAATCCTTCGACGGCTCGTAGCAGCGGTCGATGGCGTGATGCACGATATCGGGCTGGAGCTGCGAGAGGTGGTCTTTGAGCACCACGCCGTACCGGCGCGTCAGGACGGAGCGCAGCACCAGCGCGTTTTGTTCCTCCATGTCCTCGGGCAGCAAAATCCCCGCGCGATAGTGAATGAATCGCCCGACGATGGGCCGGAACGTGCCGTAGCCGTACACGGCGTCGATCACCGGGGACTCGGGCGGCGCATGGTCCAGCACGTACCGGAACTCGGCCATCTGATGATCGCGGTCGGCCAGGTCGGCCATCGTCAGGAACTGTGGGGGAACGAGCGCGGCGAGGAGCCAGAGCGCCGCGCGGCGCCGGGGCATGGCGACCACCAGCCGCGCCGCGAGTATCGCCGCGAAGGCGAGTCCCATGAGAAACATGTGCGGCACGGGGAAGCTCAAGAGCAACAGCGGTACCAACCCGGCCGCGAGCATCCGCCCGGAGACGGTGTCGACGAGTCGATCCGCGATCGCTCCCGGCTCGCCCCACCACCGGGCGCGCACCGCGCCGACGCCGCCGCCGAAAACCGTGAAGGCGTGCCCCGCGACAAAGACCGTGATGAAAATCCAGTGGTATGGCTTCATCAAGTAGGGATCGATGTGACCGAGGCCATGTGTGACGACGGCGTCCACGGCGTCGGGTCGGACGACGCCGGTCGCGAGGAGCAGCGCGACGAAGATCGTGTACGGCGCGACGATCAGTACGCCGAAGATCGCCATGTCGATGACGCGGCGGCGAAGAGGCGCGTGGAATCGCGCAAATCGCAGGTGCTCGAACGCCATCGCGACGATGAGGGCGTAGAGGCCGTTTTTCAGCGTGAACAGCGTCGAGATGCCGAGGATCGCTCCCGCGCCGAAGAACCGCGCCGGTTTCCACGAGGGGTCGTCCGCAGCGCGAAAAACGAGCCAGGCGGCGACGAACACGAGCGGCAATGTGAACGTGTCGGGACGCGCCTCGCCCAGCGACTGCACGGCCCAAGGAGAGGAGACGAAGAGCGTCGTGGCGACAAGCGCGGCGAGCCGGCCCGCAACGCGTCGGGCCGTCACCCACACCAGGGCCACGGTCGCGAGCACCACAGGCAGAATCGCGACGCGAACCGCGCCCAGCACCTCGGGCGCCGCCCCCACCGCGCGATACACGGGCCAGATCAGGAGGTTGAAGAGCGGTGTATGCGAGTGGAGGTAATCTCTGTACGGAATGACGCCCCGGTCGAAGAGCCAGAGCATCTGGATATTTTCGAATTCGTCGACATTGAATCGCCCGAAGAGGGTGAACGACACGAGTCGCCAGATCGACGCGGCGAGGACCGCGACGAGGATCGCGATCAAGGCGCGGCGCGTGGCCGGTCCCGCCTCGGGCCATGGTGGCCGCACAATGGGCGGCTTTGTGGGGTCGCCGGGCGCGTGGGGCAACGTCGTCTCCATTCGGATCGCCCTACAAAAAACCAAAACGAAAAAACCAACAAGCGCCGCGCGGCGGCTTCGCGCAATTTTCGGTTATTTTTGCGTTTGCACATTTTTTATTGTTCGGGGGAAAACCTGCCGATAAGATGCGCGGGCTTTCCACATGAAAGACGCCGGGCGGGTGCGTCCGACGCAAGTGAAGGGGTGAGGCGTGGCCGAGCGCGGGGGCACGCGATCGAATACCGCCGGGGGTGCCGATGGCGTCGCCGCGCGCGTGTGGAATCCGGGCGGCCCGAGCGCCGCGCGCATGAAACTCGTCGAAACGCCCACCTCGAAGCCGGAGCCTGCCAAAACGGCGCGAATCGTCGCCGTCGCCGGAGCCAAGGGCGGCGTCGGCAAGTCGGTGCTCGCGTCGTCCGTCGCCATCGCCCTGGCCGCCGCGGGCCGCCGCGTGGTCGCCATCGATCTCGATCTGGGCGCGGCAAACCTGCATCTCATGACGGGCGTGAAGCGTCCCGCGAAGTCGCTCGACGACTTTTTCTCGTCGCGGACCGCGTCGCTCGCGGATTGCGCCACGCCGACGGCGTTTCCCGGCCTGCGCCTCGTGGCCGGCGACGGCGCGCGCCTCGGCGCGGCGAACCCCGCGCACCAGACCAAGATGCGCCTGATCCGCCACCTGCGCGATCTGGACGCCGACGTGATCGTCTGCGACCTCGGCGCGGGCACCGGTTACAACACGCTCGATTTCTGGCTGATGGCCGGCGAACGTCTCGTCGTCACCACGACCGAGCCCCCCGCGATTCTCGACGCCTACGCGATGATCAAGACATCGCTCTACCGCTACCTGCTCATGCGGCTCAAGGCGCAGCCGGATCGACCGGAAAACTTCGATGCGATCGAGGAATATTTGCACGGCCGCGCCGAACCGACCATCGCCGCGCTCAGCCTGCGCGGATACCTTGCGAAGCTGCGCGAGCAGGACGGTGTCGTCGCGGGCAAGATGCGCACCTGGGTCGAGTCGTTCGCGATCGAATTCGTCCTCAACCAGTCGCACGGCGAGGCCGACCTCGCCCTGGTCGGGCGGCTCACCGATCTTGCGGCCGGCAACCTCGGTCTCACGCCGCCGTCGGTGACGCGCCTGCCGCGCGAGGCCACGCTGCCCAACTCCATCGCCCGGCTCGTGCCCTTCGTGGCGTCGCGGCCCGAGAGTCCGTATGCGTGGGCCGTCGCCGAACTCGCGGCACGGATCGCCGGACTGGGTCGCAACGACGGCGCGCGGCGCATTCTCGCCGCCCTCGCCGTGAATGCCGGCGACGCGGCCGAGCGCATCCGCACGCAAATCTTCGACTGAAGAAAACCGAGGGGGTCGCCGTGCCCGATCATGCCGGACGCAACAATCAGATCGTGCGTCAGTGGAGTATCCTCATGCGCCTCGCGGCGAACAGCCGCTCGGGCATCGGCGTTTCGGTCAAGGAACTCCAGGACGAGTACGTCGTCACGCGACGCACGATCGAGCGCGACATCGAGGGTCTCACCGAGGCGGGTTTCCCGATCCTGCTGCTGCGTCAGGAAGGGCAACTGAAATTCTGGGGGCTCACCCAGCCCGCGCCGAATCTGCCGCCGTTTCCCCTCGATCAGGACGAACTGATCGCGGTCTATCTCGCCGCCGGGCTGCTCGAGTTCTTCGAGGGCACGCCCTATCAGGAAGGCATGGACCGCGTGCGCACCAAGATCGCGGCGACGCTGCCGCCCCGGGTTCTGGCGCGGCTCGACGACATCCGCGACCACTTCATCCCCATGCACCGCCAACGCGCGACCTACGCCGCCAAGCGCGACATCATCGCAGCGCTCAATCGGGCCCTGCTCAGTCAGCGCCAATGCCGCATCGTCTATCACGCACCGTCGCGGGCCGTGGAGCGCGAGCACGTCGTGCGTCCGTGCGGCATCCTCGTGCACCGGCAGATCCTTTACTTGGCGGCCCTCGTCGGCGATCGGACGGACCCCACCATCTTCGCGGTCGCGCGCATTCGCTTGATCGAGGTGCTCGATGCGCATTTCGATCTCCCCGAGGACTGGTCGCTCGCGCGTTACGTGGACCCGCACTTCGGCATCTGGAAGGGTACGCCCGCAAAAATCGCCCTGCGTTTCGCGCCGCATGCCGCGCACATCCCCGAGGAAATCGAATTTCACCACACGCAGAAGATCGCGAAAAACGACGACGGCTCGGTGGACGTGGAGATGACGGTCGGTGGCCTGAACGAGGTCGTGTGGTGGGTGCTTTCGTACGCCGACGCCGTGCGCGTGCTGCGTCCCAAGGGACTGGCGGACCGCGTGCGCGACACGGCGCGGGCGATTTCGGCCCTCTACGACGGCGATCGCGACGGGGCCAAGCCCGCATCGCGGAAAAAACGCCCCTGACGCCGCGCACGGCGGTCGATGCGCGGCGCGGTTTACGGCCCCCCGCCGGGGTGGTAAATTCATGACCCTGATTCCGACCGGTGTCGAGCGCGGAGGGCCTTATGTCAAAGGGCGGCTGGAAGAATACGCAACTGGACAAGATGGCCGACATGCTCGACCGCGCGCGCGAGCAGCACGCGGGCGGGCCGACCGGTTCCATCTATGACGAGGGAATCAAGAAGCGGCTGCACGAGTGTCATCCGGGCGACTGGGTGCGTCAGGTGCTCCCCGGCGCACAGAATCTCGGTCCGCTGCTGCGAGTGATCGACCCGAAGGGCGGCGTGCTGGAGGACCGCGGGGGCAAGCGCAGCAAGTTGCCGCCCCGCACGCAGGTCGTCGTCCAACCGTGAACGATGGGGCCGCGCACGGCGGCCGATTCAATCGAGGACCCGTGTCCGCCGCCGAAGAACCAGAATTCGCGATCACGCTCGATCACGCGGCGCGCATCGTCGGCATTCCGTCCGACGCGACCGGCGGCGTCGCTGACATCCTGCGCGCGAAGTTCGGTCGTCCGCTCTCCGAAGCCTGCTCCCTGCGCGACGTGCAGCGCATCGACGCGGTGCTGCGCGCAATCCTGATGGGCAAATCCGCCGCGCCCGCCCAGGCGGAGCTGGCCGCGGCGACGGGCACGGTGCGCGAGTGCACGTTCCGCTTCACGCCGCTGCACGGGGCGAACGAGCGCATCCAGGGCGTGATCGTTCACGTCAGTTCCGAAACTCCACAACGGGGCACACTGGGCACGTTGCCCGCGGCGCTGCTCTCGCGCCTGATGGGGCTCGCCAAAAGCCTGAATCTGGCGGGCGACGCGCCGACCATTGCCGCCGCCGTGGCGCGCGGCGCGAAGTTGCTCACCCGCGCCGACGTGGCCGTCGTCTTTTTGCTCGACCGATTCACGGGGCTGCTGCGCCCCGTCGCGCACCTCGGATTGCCCGAGCCGCTTCACCACATCTCGATCAACCACGGCGAGGGCACGGTGGGGCGGGTCTTCGCCACGGGTCGCGAGACGTGGGAGGCGAAACTCACCGAGGCCGTGGCGCCGGATGACCCCGCGCGGACGATCGGCGCGCAGTCGTACATCCACATTCCGCTCAGCCACGAGGCGAGCGCCGCCGGCGTGCTGTCGGTGTACGCCCTCGCGGAGGATCACTTCGACGATTCCGACGTGCGCGTGCTGACGGGTCTCGCCGAGATCGCGTCGGCGGGCCTGCACCGCGCGATGGAACGGCATGACCAGTCGCGCTCCGAAGCTTCGGTCGCGCTGGTGCTGCAGGAAGCGCCGCTCGGCATCGTCGCCTTCGATACCGAAGGGCGCATCACGCACATCAATCCCGAATTCCTGCGTCTCGCGCGTCTCGAGGCCGCGCAGCCGCGCGCCATGCTGGGCCGGAACATCTTCGCGCAATCGATCATCTTGCAGAACCGTCTGTCGCAGACGCTGGTCGCCCTGCTGCGCGGCGAACCGTTTCGGCAGGAGATTGAACGCCTGAACGCGGGGGAGACCGCGTTCGCGTGCGAAATGCACGGTCGCGCGCTGCGCAACGAAGCCGGCGCGGTGATCGGCGCGGTGGTGCTCGCGCGCGACATCGAGCGCCGCGCCGAGGCCGTGCGCGCGCTGCGCGACTCCGAGGAGCGTTACCGCTCGCTGTTCGAAAACAGCCGCGACGCCCTCATCATCCTCACGCCCGAGGGTACGATCACCGACGTGAATCCCGCCGCCGCCGAGATGCTGGGCGTGGATCGCGAGCGGCTCGCGGGCAAGTCGGGCCGCGACCTGGCGCCCCGTGACGACGCGGGCCGCGCGTACCGCGACGCCCTCGACCGGCTGCGGCGGGACGGCCGCCTGCTGCGCTCCGAAGTGCGTCTTTCGCGCGGGGCCGACGCGGATGCGGATGCGGAGTTTCCCGCCGAGATCAACGGCGTGCGCCTCGGCGACGGGACCATTCTCGTGTCCGCGCGGGACACGACCGATCGGGCGGAGCTGGAATCGCGTGTGGTGCAGGCTCAGAAGATGGAAGCGATCGGCACCCTCGCGGGCGGCATCGCGCACGATTTCAACAATCTGCTCGGCGGCATCATGGGCTACGCCTCGCTGCTGCACGAGGAGATGCGCCTGCGCCCCGAGACGTCGCTCGCGATCGACTCGATCCTGTCGGCGACGCGGGCGGCGAAGGAACGCACCGCGCAGCTTCTCGCGTTCGCGCGCGGCGGCAAGTATCAGGTGCGCCCGGTCAACCTGAACGAACTGCTCACGAACCTGCGCGACGTGGTCACGCATTCGCTGGGGCCGCGCATCCGGGTCGATCTGGAGTTGCCGGTTTCGCCGATCACCGTGATGGGCGACGGCGGGCAGCTCTCGGGCGCGTTCATGAATCTCATCATCAACGCCAAGGACGCGGTGGGCGCCGAGGGACGCATCACGATCTCGCTCAAAATGCGCCACTTTCTCGAAAACTATCAGGACGCGGACTGGACGATCGACGCGGGCCGCTACGCGATGGTGCAGGTCGAGGACACAGGTTCGGGCATCGTGCCCGAAGTGATGGACAAGATCTTCGAGCCGTACTTCACGACGAAGGGCACCGAGCGGGCCACGGGCCTCGGTCTGTCGGTGGTGATCGGCGTCGTCGAGAATCACGGCGGTTCGGTGGCGGTGGACAGCCGCGTGGGCGAGGGCACGCGTTTTCGCGTGTATCTGCCGCACGACGGCTTCGTGCCCGAGCAGGCGCCGCTGCCGCTCAAGCCCATCGTCCGGCCGCGCGACGAGGGAAAGCGTCGCATTCTCGTCGCCGAGGACGAGCCGATGCTGCGCACGCTCGCCGAGAACGTGCTGCAAAAAAGCGGCTACGAGGTGTTCGTCGCCGAGGACGGGCAGGAGGCGGTGGAGATCTTCAAGCGCGAGAAGGGGCGTTTCGACCTCGTGCTGCTCGACATGGTGATGCCGCGCATGAGCGGCGACGCGGCCTTCGCCCTGATGCGCGAGCAGCGGCCCGACGTCACGGTGCTGCTCTCGTCGGGATATTCCAAGGACACGGTGGCGCAGGATCTCTTCGCGGGCGGTGCGGCGGGTTTCCTCGAAAAGCCGTACGACATCACGCAGCTCCTCGACGCCATCCGCCAGATCCTCGACGGATGACGCGTCCGTGAACGCCGCGACTCCTCCGTTCCCCGGCGTCGCCACGCGCCCGGCCTCGGCCCTGCGCACGTCCGGCGTGGAGTTCGGCTACCGCGTCGAATCGGTGCTGGCCGGTGTCGATCTCGCCATCCGCGACGGCGAGATGGTCGGCATTGTCGGACCCAACGGCTCGGGCAAGTCCACCCTGCTGCGCATCCTCGCGGGGCTGCTCGATCCCCGGCGCGGCGAGGTCCGTCTCTTCGAAAAACCCGCCCGCGATTACGCCCGGCTCGAAGCGGCGCGCTATATCGCCTACGTCGCACAGGATCTCGCGCCGGTCTTCGGCTATACCGTTGCCGAATTC
>JADLEX010000100.1 GCA_020845895.1 Deltaproteobacteria bacterium
ACGATTTCGAGGAGTACTTCGAGATCACGATCGACCCGGAGGACGGCATCGTGCTGGGATTCGTGCTGTGGAACGGCGGGACCGCGACGGAAATGGTCGGCTGCGCCGAAGTGACGAACGACTCCGGTCAGAACGTCGTCTACTTTTCCGACGAGAACGGTCCGAGCCTGACGCGCACCTCGACGCATCCGTTGAACTCCAGCTTCATGCTCTTCAACGTCCCTGAAGGCGGACCGTACGACTTCACCGCGACCGTGGACGAGACCGAGGAGACCGGGACGACGGTGCCGCAGGTCTTCGAATCCGCCGTGACGATCAACTACCTCGTCTACGGCGGCGAATACGAAACGAACCCGACGCCGACCGGGTGCGAGTAAGATTCTGACCGGGGACACGCAGCGCGCCCCACGCTGCGTGTCCCCGGTTTTCCCACGCATCGCGAGGCGCGTCACCGCGCGACAATTCGCTCCCATCCCATCCCGCTGACGCCCGCTGACGCGCGAAACACCCGTCGCCCGGCGAAGGGTGAGGAGCAGCAGGGACAGGCGAGCCTGTCCCAATTTCCGTGGGAAACGGCCACAGCGTAAATGGCTCATCCCCGTTTTTTCTTGACAGCGCGGGCGGCCATTGACTAGCATTCGCGTCCGTTCAGGGCATTTTTTTCATCGCTATCGTTCGGGCATCGGTCCGGACTCAGCCAGGGAATTGGAGGCGGCACATGAGGCACATCGGTCACGGGTTCGCGATCGCGGTGGCGGTCGTCGCGGTGTTCACCCTCGCGGGCTCCGCGTGGGCGCAAACCGGCATCGTCACGGGTCTTTCGCAGCTCACGAAGGACGAGGACGTCGATCTGTATCCCAACGCGGCCAAGACGCAGGTCGCCATCGTCTTCGAATCGTTCAAGGACAAGAACTTCGAGGTCATCCTGATGAAGCCCGACGGCGTTCCGCGCCGTCAGACCACCGACGAAGAAGACAACAACAACGCCGCGTGGCTCAAGGGCGACGAGGGATTCCTCTTCGATTCGTTCCGGCAGGAGATGCGCGGCGTGTGGCTGAAGAGCCTGCGCGTCGGCGGTGACCAGCAGATCTCGCGCGGCAAGACGGCGGATTTCGACGCCGAGGCCAATCCCTCCTCGGGGCGCGTCGTGTTCTGCGCGATGGAAAACGAGGAGAACGTGAAGATGCGCGACGACGGCGAGCGCTGGATCCGCGTCTTCGACGACGAGATGCCCTACATCTGGTTCGTCAACCCGGACGGCTCGGGACTCACGCAGCTCATCAAGGGCATCAACCCCACGTGGTCGCCCGACGGCGAGCGCATTGCCTTCGCCAGCAACGTGACCGGCAATTACGAGATCTATTCGATCAAGCCGGACGGCTCGGGCCTGCTGCAACTCACCAGCCGCCCCGAAGCGCCGGACATCGAGCCGACGTGGAGCCCCGACGGGCGCAAGATCGCGTTCACGTCGTACGTGAACAAGGACTGGAATCTGTGGATGATGAACGCCGACGGCACCGGCCTGACGCAGCTCACCACGGAAGAAGGGCTCGACGGCGGTCCGTCGTGGGGCATCGACGGATTCATCTACTTCCACTCGGAGCGCTCGGGCGATTACGACATCTGGAAGTTCAAGCCCGCAGGTTACGAGCCGGTGCCGGTGGACGCCGACAAGGACGGCGTGGCCGACAAGACGGACAAGTGCCCGGATCAGCCCGAGGACATGGACGGCTATCAGGACGAAGACGGTTGTCCGGACCCGGACAACGACAACGACGGCGTGCCGGACGCGCAGGACAAGTGCCCGAAGGAAGCCGAGGACAAGAACGGCTTTCAGGACGATGACGGCTGCCCGGACAAAAATCCGCTGGCCGGCGGCGTCACGCTCTACATCGACTTCATGGGGAACAATCAGGTCAAGCCGGATTCCTTCTTCCAGCTCGACCAGATCGTGGACAAGTTGAAGGGGACAACGGGAACCATCGAGATCCGCTCCTTCACCGACGGGCAGAAGTCCGACGCCGCGGCGCTCAAGCTCACGCAGTCCCGCGCCGACGCGGTGAAGAGCTACTTCATGCAGCGCGGGATCGAATCGACGCGGCTCATGTCGATCGGCTACGGCAAGGCGAATCCGATCGATTCGAACTCCTCGGCGTCCGGCCGCGCCAACAACAACCGCATCGAGGTTCACCTGATTCAGTAAACGCGACACACGACTTCAAAGACGGCGGGGATTCGTCCCCGCCGTTTTGCTTTTGACGCCCCACGCGACGCCGGGCATACTTTCGGCGACGAAACCCCGAAGAGATGATGCGTATTCCCATGAGGCCGCGCAGGCCATGAAGAACCTGATCCTCGGCACCGCGGGGCACATCGACCACGGCAAGACGGCGCTGGTGCGCCTGCTGACCGGGATCGACTGCGACCGACTGCCCGAGGAAAAGGCGCGCGGCATCACCATCGAACTGGGCTTCGCGTCGCTCGATTTGCCCGGGGGTGTGCGGCTCGGCATCGTCGACGTGCCCGGTCACGAGCGGTTCGTGCATACGATGGTGGCGGGGGCGGCGGGCATCGACCTCGTCATGCTGATCGTCGCCGCGGATGAAGGCGTCATGCCGCAGACGCGCGAGCACTTCGACATCTGCCGCCTGCTCGGGGTGCGTGCGGGTCTTGTCGCGCTCACCAAGGCGGATCTTGTCGATGCCGACATGCTCGATCTCGCGCGGGCCGACGTCGCCGATTACGTCGAGGGAAGCTTTCTGGGCGGCGCGCCCATCGTCCCCGTTTCGTCGGTCACCGGAGCGGGCCGCGATGACCTGATCCTCGCGCTGGCCGAGGTCGCCGCGGGCGTAACGCAAAAGAATCCCAGCGATCTCACGCGCCTGCCCATCGACCGCGTCTTCACGATGAAGGGCTTCGGCACCGTCGTGACGGGAACACTCGCGAGCGGCGCTCTGGCCGTGGGCGAGGACATCGTGGTGATGCCGGACGGCCCCGCGACGCGCATTCGCGGACTCCAGGCGCACGGAGCGCCCGTCGAACGCGCGAACGCCGGGCAGCGGACGGCGGTCAACCTGCAAGGGGTCGCGCGCGAAGACGTGCGTCGGGGGCAGGTCGTCGCCAAACCCGGAACGATCGAGCCCGCGTCCATGATCGACGTGCGCCTGCACCTGCTGCCGACCGCGCCGCGAGCGCTCAAACGTCGCGCCCGCGTGCGTTTTCACGCACACACGAGCGACGCCGCGGCGCGGGTGATTCCGCTTTCGGCCGACGAGATCGAACCCGGCGGCGAGCACCTCGCACAGCTTCGCCTCGAACACCCGATGGTGCTCCTGCCGGGCGACCGATTTGTGCTGCGTTCGTGGTCGCCGCTCGTCACGATCGGCGGCGGCACCGTCGTCCACGCGCGCGGCGCAAAGTATCGCCGTCCCCTCGATGCCGTCCTCGCCGATCTCGTCGTGCTCGAGTCCGGGTCGGTCGAGGAGCGGCTCGCGGTGCTCGCGCGGCGGGCCGGTGTGCAGGGGATCGCGTCCACCGCGTTGCGGGGCCTTCTCGGTGCATCGCAAAAGGATCTCGACGCGGCGTGCGGCCGCATGCTGTCGACCGGCGTGCTCGTGCGTTTCGACGAAGGCGGCGACCGGTACGTGAGCGGGAGCGTTTTCGCGACGCTGCGCGACGAGGTGCGGGACCGGCTCGACGCGCACCACCGCGCACAGCCGGATTCGCCGGGCTTGACGCGAGGCGACCTCGCGGCGCGCGCGCTCCACGGCACACCGCCGCGCCTGCTGGCGCGAGCGCTCGCCGGCATGCAGAAGGACGGCACGATCGAGATCGACGGCGATACCGTGCGCCGCACGGGGCACCGGGCCGCTTTCGCGGGCGAGGCGATGTCGGAATTGACGAACCGCGCGGCGGACGCGCTCATGCGTGGGGGGATCGCGCCGCCGACGCCGAAGGAGATCGCCGAACGTCTCGCGGTGAGC
Source organism: Deltaproteobacteria bacterium (assembly GCA_020845895.1). Lineage (NCBI taxonomy): Bacteria > Pseudomonadati > Myxococcota > Myxococcia > Deltaproteobacteria bacterium. Next base: position 3,984 of record JADLEX010000100.1, read on the forward strand.
GCGTCCGATGTCGATCGCGCCATCGCGCATCTGGTGAAAATCGGCAAAGCGGTGCGCTTGACGAACGCACTCTACTTCGACCGCGAAAAGCTCGACGACCTGCTCACGATCGTGCGCGCCCACCTCGCGTCGGCCGGCGAGATCGACGCGCAGTCATTCAAGGATCTCACGGGCCTGTCGCGCAAATTCGCCATTCCGCTGTTGGAGTACTGCGACGCGATTCGCCTGACGCTGCGCGTCGGCGATCGGCGCATTCCCCGCACCCAAGTTGACGGAAAAGCGCCATGACAACGCGCCGGACGCGCCGCTGGATCTATGCGCTCGGTCCGGCGCTTGCGATCATCGCGCTCGCCGAGGTCGGTGCGCGACTCGTCATGTCCGACGGCCCTCTCGCCGAGGTTCGTCGGTCGCTCTACGCGCGCCTCGACCGCGACGCGGCGCTGATGCACGAGTCGCTCTACGAGCTGCACGCGCGGGACCTGTTCGTGCCCGACGAGTACGCGGGATATCGTCTTCGCGACGCGACCGATCCGGCGTCGCGTCAGCCGCCATATCTTCCCCCTAAACCCAAAGAACCCAACGAGATTCGCGTGGTGTGCGTGGGGGATTCGGTCACGTTCGGACGCTCCCTCGAGGACTCGTGGCCGGGACGCTTGCAGCGCCTTCTCGACGCCGATGCGCCGTACAGCATACGCTTCGTCGTCTTCAATGCGGGCACGCCCGGGCACAACGTCGTGCAGTGCAAGCGCATGCTCCAGCATCGGTGGATGGCGCTCGAACCCGACGTCGTGATCTGGCACGAATCGGCGCGCTTCGCGGAACGCCCCGAGCCCGCGCCGCCGATGAACGTGCGGCAATTCACATGGCTGTCGCGGGCGTACCGCGCGCGGTCGCTTTATCTGCTGCTCGCCGCCCGGCAGGCGTGGGCGACACGCGATGAGCCGGATGCGCCGTCTCGATACGACGCCCCCGGCGCAAGCGAGGGAGATGCGCGCGCGGTGATCGAGCTGGCCCGGTGGTGCGTCGACCGGGGCGTGCATCGGTTCCTGTTGGTCGACTATCTCACGCAGGACGAGCAGGGCATCGCGCGGGGTCACGGCGGATTCGTCGAGGCGTCCGCGCACGCGGGTGAAGCCGGGGGGAGTTTCGACGCCGTCCCTCTGCTCAATGCGTTTCGCGCGCATCCCGGCGGCGCAGCGGCGCTCTTCACCGACCGAATCCACCTAACCGGCGAAGGCATGGACCTCATCGCGCGTGCCGTGCACGACAACATCACATCACGCTTCTCCCGCGAACGCGCTCTTTCGGAGCCAGCGCGATGACACCGACGACGCGACGTCGGCTCTTCGCGCTCGTCCCCGTGCTCGCGCTCGTGGCGCTGGCGGAGATCGGCGCGCGCGTGGCGCTCTCCGACGCCGTTCGCGGACGCGTGCTCGACCGGCTGTTTCGCGACGCGGACCCGAACCCCGACGCACGGATTGTGCACGAATCGTTCCTGCAACTGCGCATCGCGCCGCAGCTCGTCGCCGATCCTTATGCCGGCTATCGCCACCGCGATCCCACCGATCCCGAATCGCGCCGCCCGCCGTATTTGCCCGCGACCCAAAAAAAGCCGGGCGAGACGCGCGTGGTGTGCGTGGGCGATTCGGTGACCTTCGGCAACGCGTTCGACGACTCGTGGCCGGGACGTCTGCAACACCGCCTCGACGACGCCGCGCCGGGGCGATTCACGGTGTTCAACGCCGCCACGCCCGGCCACAACGTGGTGCAGTGCAAGCGGCTGCTGCAAAGCCGGTGGATCGAACTCGCACCCGATGTCGTGATATGGCTCGAAAAGTCGCGTTTCGCTGATCGCGTGGAGTTGCCCGAGCCGATCGATCGCGGTCGCATGGCGGCGCTCGAACAGATCTACCGATTCCGCGCGCTCTATCTCGTCACGGCCGCGGCGCAGGCGTGGTCGGCGCGCCGGGCCGACCCCGTGGCGCGCGCGTTCGATTCATCGCTCGCGCCCGCGCACGACGCACGGTCGAACGTGCTGCCCGATCTCGCGCGGTGGTGCGGCGAGCGCGGCGTGCGCGCGTTTGTCGCGCTGGCGTATCTGGAGCACGAGGGCGACGAGATCCGCACGCTCGAAGGCGATTTCGACGAGACCGCGCGCGCGAAGTACGACTCCGAGCCGTCGCGACTCGTCTTCGCGAACCCGCTCACGGCGTTTCGCGCGCATCCCGGCGGCGCGGCGGCGCTGTTCACCGATCGAATCCACCTGACCGGCGAGGGCGCGGATCTCGTCGCCGCAACGGCCGCCCAGGCCGTGCTCGCGGGTCTCGAACCCGTCGGAGAAACGCCGTGAGGCTTCGCGCGCGCCGACGCCTCATCGCACTGGCGATCTTTTTCACGCTCGTCGGCGCGCTCGAAATCGCGGCACGTGTTGCGATGTCCGACGTGGCGAATGGCGCGCTGCGCGCGTGGCTGATGCGGCGGCTCGGCGCGGACGACCGCGTCGTTCACGAGTCGCTCCACGAGCTGCGCACGAAGACGCAGTTTATCGCCGATCCCCACGCGGGATATCGCCACGTCGATCCCACCGACCCCTCGTCGCGCCGCCCGCCGTTCTTGCCGGCACCGCCGAAAGCGCCCGGCGAGGTGCGCGTGCTTTGCGTGGGTGATTCGGTCACCTTCGGCAACTCGTGGGACGACTCGTGGCCGGGGCATTTGCAAGTGCTGCTCGACGCCGACGCACCCGGCCGCTACGTCGTCCTCAACGGAGCGACGCCCGGCCACAACCCCGTGCAGGTGAAACGGCTGCTGCAGGGGCGCTGGATGGCGCTCGAGCCTGATATCGTCGTCTGGTACGAGTCGCCGCGCGTGGTGGACCGCGTCGAGCTACCCGCGCCGCTCGAACCTTGGCGGCTCACGGCGGCGAACCAGATCTACCGGTCGCGCCTGCTCTACGCCGTGTCGCTCTTTCGCCAAAGCCTCGTCGCGCCGCCGCGCACGGACCTCGACCGCATGTTCAACGCACCGGCCGGAGACGTGAACCCCGATCGCAACACCGTGCTGCCCGGCCTCATCCGCTGGCTGCGCGACCGCGACGTGCGCGGTTTCGTTGCGGTCGATTACCTCGCGTATATGAACGGCGAGATCCGCAACGCCGACAGCGTGCGCGAGACCGCGCCCGACTTTCTTCCGCGCGAACCGATCGACAGCATCGCGTTCGGCTATGTCTCGGCGCTGGACGATTTCCGCGCGCACGCGGGGGGACCCGACGCCCTCTTCACCGACTGGGTGCATCTGACGCCCGCGGGCAAGGACCTCATCGCCGCCGCCGTCCGCCGGTGGATCGTCGATCATACGGAGGCGACCGCACCGGACGCGGAGCCGTCGCCGTGAATATGCAAAACGCCCGCTGTCTTCGCCGCGTCGCGTTCGCGCTCGTGCCGGCGCTCGCACTCGTCGCGTCGATGGAGATCGCGGCGCGCATCCTGACGCGCGATGTCGCCCGCGCGACGAGACCGTTTTACGAGAAGCTGCTCGGCGGCGACCGCGACGCGATCATGACGCACGAGGCGATGCACTGGACGCGCCTCGACCACGCCTTCGTCGCCGACGAATACGCGGGCTATCGCGTGAAGGATCCCGCCGATCCCGCCGAGCGACGACCGCCCTACTTTCCGCCCGCGCCCAAGACGCCCGGCGAGATCCGGGTGATTGTGGCCGGCGACTCGGTGAGCTTCTACAACAACGCGAACGAGAACTGGCCGCGCAAATTGCAGGAACGATTGAACGCATGGGCGTCGCCGGGCGTGCGCTTCGCGGTGTTCAACGGCGCGGTGCCGGGCCACAACTCGATGCAGACCAAGCGCCTGTTGCAGGGGCGCTGGATGCAACTCGAACCCGATATCGTGATCTGGTACGAGTCGCCCGCGGTCGTGGACCGCATCGAGCCTCCCGAGCCCCGCGCGCGCGCCGAAGTGGAGTGGTTGCGCCGCGCGTGGAAGGTGCGTTCGCTGTATCTGCTCATATCGCTGCGCCAATGGGCGCGCTGGGGCGACGAGGGCGTGCTGCACCGGCTCACCGACGCACCCGCGGCGTATCGCGAGGGCGACCTGCCCGACGCGTTGCCCACCACGGTGCAGTGGCTGGGCACGCGCGGCGTGCGGGCGTTTGTCGGCGTGGAGTATTTCGGCTGGGTGGAGGGGCGACTGACGCCGCTCGACAGCACGGACGGCTCGCCGAGCTACCTCACCGCCGCGTCGCCCGGCCTATACGTGGGGATGGCATCTCCGCGCGGGCAATTCGCCGCCGAGCCCGGTCTGCCGGAATCGGTATTCGCCGACTTCGTTCATCTCACGCCGCGCGGTATGGAACTCGTGGCGGACGCGGTCTTCGAGCACCTGCGCGACCACTGGAGCGAGATCGAGCGACGGTCCGAGTGAAGCGCTTTGTCACTCGCCGCCGGCGTACATCTTCTCGATCAGGTCCTTGTATTTTTCGTGGACGACGCGGCGTTTGACCTTCTGCGACGGCGTGAGCACGCCGTTGTCCTCGGAGAACTCGTGATCGACGATCGTGAATTTCTTGATCGTCTCGAATTTCGCGAGATCCTTGTTCACGATGTCCACCCGCTCCTGCATCAAACGCACGACCTGCGGTTTGCGCACGAGGTCGGCGTGGCTCGACCATGACAGGTTCTGTTCCTTGGCCCAGTGCTCCAGCGCGTGGAAATCGGGGCCAATCAAGGCTGTCAGGTAGTTGCGATTGTCGCCGATGAGGATGACGCGTTCGACGTAGGGGTCGATGTTGAACGCGGTTTCGATGCCGAGCGGGCCGATGTTTTTGCCCGCGCTCGTGATGATGAGTTCCTTTTTGCGGTCGGTGATCATCAGGCGGCCATGGTCGTCGAAGCGGCCGATATCGCCGCTGCGGAAGTAGCCGTCCGCGGTCATGACCTCGGCGGTGGCTTTGTCGTCCTTGTAGTAGCCCTTCATCACGTTCGGACCCTTGATGAGGATCTCGCCGTCGTTATCCAGCTTGATGTGGACGTTTTCGATCGGCGGGCCGACCGTGCCGAGCTTGTTTTTGCCGGGCAGCGTGACCGTGGCGACCGGGCTCGTCTCGGTCAGCCCGTAACCCTGATAGATGTCGATGCCGAGGCCGTTGAAAAACGCCATCAGGTCGGGCGAGAGCGGCCCGCCGCCGCCGTAGGCCACGCGGATGCGGTCGAGCCCCGCCTTTTCTTTCACCTTGGTCAGCACGATCTGCGCGGCCTTGTATTCGAGCGACAGGAAACCCGGCACGCGCTTGCCCTCGTTGCGGTAGCGGAACACTTCGAGCCCGATCTTGTGCGCGCTCCAGAAGAGTTTGCGCGCGGCCTCGGGACGCGACTTCAGGATCGAGAGCACGCGCATGTAGAGCTTTTCGTACAGGCGCGGCACGGACATCAGCACCGTCGGGCGAATCGCGGCGAGCGCCTCGCGCATGCTGTCGGGGTCGAGCCCCTCGCTCATGCCCAAAACGCCGCCGACCTCGAGGCAACCGAGGAAATCGGCGGTGAATCCGAACGAATGCGAGAGAGGCAGGTGCGAGAGCCACGTGTCCTTGCCCGTCAGGTCGAACAGATCCTTGACCCCGCGCTGGGACATGAAATTGGAGTGCGTGAGCATGACGCCCTTGGGAACGCCGGTGGTGCCCGAGGTGTAGATGATCGCGGAAAGGTCGTCGCCGGTGACCGCCTTCACGCGCTCGACGATAGCCTTGTCGTCAAACCCGTCGGCTCCCTGTTTGACGAGGGTGTCGAAGGAAATGAACGCGCCGCCCGGGTCGTCGGCCACGGGCAAAAAAGAGATGATGTGTTCGAGCTTTTTGCAGTCCTTTTTGAACTCCAGCGCCTTTTTGCGGTGGTCCTCGTCGCCGACGAAGATCACCTTGGCGTCGGAATGGTTCACGACATAGCCCGCTTCCTTGGCCGTGAGCGTCGGGTACACCGGCACGAGCGTCGCGCCGATCGTCTGAATCGCCACCGTCGCGAAAATCCACTGCGGGCGGTTCGGCGAAAAAATCGCGACGTGATCGCCTTTGTTCACGCCCATCTTCACGAGGCCGAACGCGGCGTGCTCGGCGAGCTTTCGGCATTCGCCCCGGGTCATCGGGTGGAAGGTGTCGGTCAACACCCCGTTTTTTCGCCGCGAGATGATCTGCGTGACGGAGGGATCGTCGGTGCGCCGGTTGTGCAGGACGGCGGCCAGGGACACTTCGGGCAGCATGGGGCCGGTCACGGGGACTCTCCTGGATCGAATTGGCGATGAGCAAACGCGCGCGTTGCGGATGCTCGAATTTCGCCGGATTCGCCGCGAAAGGCAAGACGGAAGACCGGGCGGTGCGACCTCGATCGGCGTACGGATCGGGCGCGCGAAACGTATCACGAAGCAAGCCATTAAATGGACATTGACGTATACTAATAAAGGTCGACAATGATTGGACCCATTCCACGGGCTGTCCGGAGGGACCGATGAAGACTCTGTCCATGCTTCTGGCATTGGCGTGCGCGGCATGTTTCGCCGTCACCGCGGTCGCGATCGGATGCGCGGGTGATGACGATGACGACGACTCCGCGGCCGACGACGATGACGCCACGGGCGACGACGACGACGCGGGATGCACGCAGCAGACGCTCTGCGAATACGCCGTCGAGTGCGGATACTTCGGTTCGGTCGAGGAATGCGTGTCGGCCTCGGAAGGCTGCGCGAATCTCGCCGCCCAGACCGAGTGCTCCTGCGCGTGTCTCGACGCGGCAGACGAAGCATGCAGCGACGATGCGTACCAGTGCGGCGGAGCGTGCGTCGAGGCGAACTGCCCGTAAGCGGAGTTGGCGAAGTTGCGTTCGCGGCGACCGGTCGTTAGAATCCGCCGCGTCATGAACGCACGCACCCCCATGCGGCTCTCGCGCCGCTTTGCCGTGGTCGCCATCTGCCTGTCCGGGCTCGCGCTCGCCGCGTGCTCGAAGGCGGGTTTTCAGACGAGCGACGTCTATCGCAAGGGCAAGGACGCGATCGTCCTAACCTGGGAGACGGACGCGAACGGTCGCGTCGTGCCCAAGGGATTTTCGCATCCCGCGACCGTCGAACCGGCGAAACTCGCCGCGATCCTCGCCGACCTGACCTACAGCGAGCACGCGTTTTTCAAGTGGCGCGAGCGCGATCGCGTGTTCGACGAAGACGAGGTGAAAAAGCTCGCCAAGTCGATGGCGAAGGCGCTTTCGACCTGTAACGCCGACCAGTGGGTGGGCTTCGACGTCACGTCGTACAAGCGGGATCTCGTCTTCAAGTCGCGCAAGCTCACGAGCGGCTGGGCGTGGGTCAAGGACGACCGCCTCCACCTCGTGCTCGGCAACTTCCTGTTCGAACTGTCGAACGAGGATCAGCCGTATTCGGGCGATCCGCGCGCGCGGTATTCGCTCGGCACCTTTCGGCTCGATCCGGGACCGCACAACGCCCCGCCCGCGATCGTCGCCGACGATCCGTATCTGAAAAAAGAACACACGAACTGGACCGTCGTGACGCTGACAAACTGGGCGCCGAAACCCCGCCCCGAAGAGGACGAGGACGACGCCGGGACCACGCCGCCGTCCACGCCGCCCGCGCCGGTTCCGGCCGCCGCCCCGCCGCCCACTCCCGCGGAACCGGCAGCTCCGCCGCCCGCCGAAACGCGATCGGTCGAGGAACGGTTGCAGGAACTCAAGGCCCTGCTCGACAAGGGGCTCATCACGCCCGAGGAATACGAGAAAAAACGCGCCGAAATCCTCGGCGCGATCTGACAGTTCCCGGCCGGGAAAGGATCCGGATGCTCACCCACTACACGCATCGCCCCACATTCGCGCTGATCGACCTCGACGCGCTGGAGCACAACTACCTCGCGATCAAGGACCGGCTTGGTCCCGACGTGCGCATTCTGTCGGTGATGAAGGCCGACGCGTACGGCCACGGCTCTGTGGCGCTCGCGGCGAATCTGGAGCGGCTCGGCGTGGCGGCCTTCGGCGTGGCGTTTTGCGAAGAGGGCGTGCGTCTGCGCGAGGGCGGCATCACGCGGCCGATTCTGGTGATGGGAGGCATTTACTGGGGCGAGGCCATGAAGGCCCACTACTACAACCTCACGCCGGTCATCATCAGCCGCGAAAACGCGCTCGCCACGATCGCGCAGGCCCGCGATGCGGGAATTTCTTTCGGCGTGCACGTCAAGATCGACACGGGCATGAACCGCATCGGTGTGCAACCGGAGGAGGCCGTCGAGGTCTCGCGCTTGATCCGCGAGTCGGGCGTGCTCCAGATCGACGGCTATCTCACGCACCTGTCTGGCGTGATGCCGAGCCTCGACGACCAGTACTGGAAACAGGCGACGGCCTTTCGCGACGCGGTGCAGAATTTGGAAGACGAGGATCTCGACGCGCCGTGGAAGCACCTGGCCGCGAGCGCCGCGTCGATGGCCGCGCCGCGTCCGCCGTTCAACATGGTGCGCATCGGCATCGCCATGCTCGGGGCGTTTCCCAATCCGAATTTCCGCGGCATGCTCGATCTCCAGCCGGTGCTGACCCTGCGCACGCAGATCGCCCACCTCAAGACGATTCCGGTGGGCGCGCGCGTCAGTTACGGCGGGTTGTGGGAGGCGCAGCGGCCGTCGGTGATCGCGACGATTCCCATGGGCTACGCCGACGGGCTCAACCGCCGGCAGAGCAACAAGGGCCACGCGCTGGTGCGCGGGGTGCGCGCGCCGATCACGGGTGCGGTCTGCATGGACATGGCGATGCTCGACGTGACCGACGTGCCCGGGGTGTCGCTCGGCGACGAGGTGGTGCTGATCGGCGCGCAGGGCAACGAGCGAATCACGGTGGAGGAAGTGGCGGACGTGGTGGGCACGAGCGCCTACGAGATCTTCACGAACATCAACTACCGCGTCGCGCGCATTTATCGGAAAGCGCAGCCGACGACGTAGCGCGGGGACGATGCCCGTATTCGCCCTCATCGGCGGCTATCTCATCTCGGCGGTGACCGAGCTCGGCGCGGTCATGCGGCTGTTCGGCCAAGCTCTGCTCTGGTCGGTGCAGCGCCCGTTTCGCCACGAACAGCTCTTCATCCAGCTCGAATTCATCGGCGTCGCCTCGGTCTGGATCATTCTGCTCACGAGCTTTTTCACGGGCGCGGTCATGGCCCTGCAATCGAGTTACGCGTTCGGGATTTTCGATGCGAACTCGATGGTCGGCCCCGCGGTCGCTCTCGCCATCACCCGGGAACTCGGGCCCGTCATGACCGCGCTGATGATTTCGGGGCGGTGCGGCAGCGCCATGGCCGCCGAGATCGGCACGATGCGCGTGACCGAGCAAATCGACGCGCTCACCACGATGGCCGTGAATCCCGTGCAATACCTCGTGCTGCCGCGCATGATCGCCGCGGTCATCATGATGCCGCTGCTCGCCGTGGTCTTCGATTTCATCGGCACGGTCGGCGCGTGGATCGTCTCGACGTTCCTGCTCGACATCTCGTCCACGCTTTTTTACGAGATGGTCATCTCGTACGTGGATGTCGACGACTTCTCGAACGGACTCGTCAAGGCTGCGTTCTTCGGCCTCATCATCGCGCTCGTGAGCTGTTACAAAGGGTTTAACACGACGCGCGGCGCCAAAGGCGTCGGCATCGCCACCACCGAGTCCGTCGTGCTCTCGTCGGTGTGGGTGCTCGTTTCCGACTACTTCCTCACGGCGATTCTGTTTTAGGGCGGCACGGATATGACTCGCGGATCGATCTTTGCGTTGATGTTCGGGTGCGTCGCGACGTTCGTTTTCTTCGCGGGGTGCGGGTCATCGGGCGGCGGCGACGACGATACCGCAACGCCGGACGTCGGCCTCGCGGATGACGATGCGACGGACGACGACGTCGGCGACGACGACGATTCGAACGAAGATGACGATTCTACCGATGATGATGACACCGGCGATGATGACACGGGGGATGACGATCTCACGGACGACGATTCGGATGACGACGACACCACCGATGATGACGCGGCGGACGACGATTCAACTGATGACGATACGGGCGATGACGACTCGACGGACGACGATACGTCGGATGATGACATTACCGATGACGACACCGGTGACGATGATACGGCAGACGACGACACGGGAGACGGCGTCGAGCGCGTGGTGATCGCGGGCGATAGTTGGTCGTCGGGATTCATCCAGGCGACGATCGACGAATTCGCGGAGCGCGGCTACAGCGACACCGTGGTGTCGTGGGAACTCACCTCGCTGCCCGGATCCACCGCCGAGGATTGGGCCGACAACGACGACGGCCGGCTCGACACCTTGGAAGCAGTCCTGGACATGGACCCGCCGGCGGAACTGCTTCTCCTTTGCGTCAGCGGCAACGATGTGCACGAGATGATCGACGACGGCTACGACGGCTGGCCGGGCTTCCTGCGGGACTGGCGCAAACAGTCCATCGTGGACGACACGCTGCACATCGTGGATACCGCGCTCGCGGGGCGGCCGAATCTGCACGTGGTGCTGATCGGCTACGACTTTCTTCATTACGAATTCAACGACTTCGCGTACGGCATGGGCGATCTGTCGACCGACGAATACAACTTGATCTTCGCCGAGATCGGATTGCAGGAACTCCTGGAGACTTTGACGCGGCCGCGTTTTCATTACGCGCACAACTTCGGATGGCTGCAGTACGCCGTCGGTGACGTCCCGCATCCGCCGTTCCTGCTCCCGCTGTTCCCGTACGACCCGGCGACCGTGCCCGCGCCGGGCACCGCCGCGACGGGCTACTTGCCCTTCCCCGGTGGAAACTTTCTGCTGCCCGGGCCGCTCGACTGGATTCCCGACGGGGTGCATCCCACCGCCGGGGGATTCCGACTGCTGTTCGAGCACACGATGGATCAGGGGCTCGAAAACCTCATGAACGGGCAGCCGTGGAACTGAGCGGGCGCGCGGAATCGTCGACGCGCTCTCGTTTCGGAAGAACGAGCGGAACGATCAGCGCGAGGATCATGAATCCGCTTGCGAGAATCGGCCACTGATAACCGTAACGTTCGCCGATCGGTCCCGTGACGAGCGAGCCCGTGACGAGCCCCGCCATCGCCGCGAGATTCACGAACCCCGTGTTTCCGCCCGCGCGCTCGACGTGAAACAACCGCGCGAGGCCGAGGTAGAGCACCACCACGATCAGGCCGTCGCCCGCGCCGTGAATCATGCGGAACGCCGCCGACACGAGCGGCCCGGTCACCGACATGCCGATATGCCCGACTCCCGAGAGCGCGAGCCCCGCGACGGCAAAGCGCCGCACCGCGCCGTTCAGTAGCGCGACGCGACGCGAGAGCAGCACGGCGAGCGTCGCGACGATCGCGGCGAATTCACCCGTCATGTACCAGCCGATCTGGATCAACGACAGCCCGAGGTTTTCGCGCAGGAACAATCCGTAACAGGTGTATTCGGCGCCCCAGTGCGTGGCGAACAAAAAGAACCAGCCGGCGAACAAGATGACATTGGGTCTACTGATGTCGGCGCGGTAATCGGCGAGACGCACCCTCGCCACGCGCACGGGCACCAGCGCGAACGCCGAGAACGCCAGCGCCGCGCACACGATCGCCATGGCGATGAGCGCCCCGCGAAAGTCGATGCTCACGAGCACGTATCCCGCTCCCGCGGTGCCAATGGCGAGGCCGCCGAAGCGCACGAACTGGTACAGCAGCGCGCGGCGCTCGACCCCCGCGCCCTGATCGGTCTTGAGGAGCTGCACGTCGAGGCTGATGCGATACAGATTGAACCCCACCGCCCATCCGAAAAAAACGAGCAGATAGACGGGGAACGAACGCACCGTGGCGAGCGCGGCGAAGGCAAGCGCCTGCACGACGAGGCTCACCGCCACGAGGCTGCGGCTCGTCACGCGGTCGTTGCCGAGGCCGGCGGGCAGCACGGCGAGCACGCCCGCGATTGCCTGCGCCGCGAATAGCGCGCCGATCTGCGTGCCCGAAAAGCCGAGTTGTTCGCGAAAATACAGCGGCAAAAAGAAGTTCGCCGCCGAGGTGCCCAGCGAAAAAAAGCCGTTGATGACGGCCGGCGCATAGTCGCCGCGAACGGAAAAGGGGCGATGCAAGGGTTCCTCGCGCTGCGGGCGAAGGCATCCGGCGCGCGGCGCGGGGGGACTATCCGGATTTCCCCCGAATGCGTCAATATTGCGAGCCGTGAAGAAGCAACGCATCACCACCCGGTTGTCGGGCGACGTGGACGGGTGGCGCGTGGCGCGCGCCGTGCTCCCCGTCGTCGCCATGATGGCGGTGGTGGGCACGGCGTTCGTCGCATTGCCGTTCATGCCGATCGACGCGGTGCTCGCCCAAGGGACTTGGGGCGCGGGTCCGCCGTCGAGCTCGGCGATCGCCGCCTTCGCGACCGCGCGCCCGTGGTGGGTCGCGTGGAAACCCGAGGCCGTGCACCCGACCGTCGCGGGCGGCATCGAGCCGCTCGTGCGCGTCCCGCGTACGGAAATCCATGCGGGAAATCCCGTCGCGCCGACGAGGGGGTTCGGCTACGACGCGGCGTTCGGCCTACTCACGGCGATTCGAAGCCTCGGTTCGTCCGATCTCGTTTTCGACTTCCGCTTGATGATCCTCGTGCAGCGCGCCGCGTGGATCGCCGCTCTCGCGCTCACCGTCGCGGCGATGTTCGCGCTGGCGGGCGCTCAGATGCGCGTCGTCGTCGCGTATGCGTCCGTTCTCATCGTGCTCCTCGTCTTGTACGCGCCCGAGAGGCGTTTTATTCCCGACGGACTCATCGACAGCGCCCTCGCCCCCGCGTGCGCGATCGCAATCGCGCTCGTCCTCGCGGGCGTTTTTCGCCGACGCGAGGCGGCCGTGCCGCCGCGCCGGGCATTCGCGTGGGGGACTGCCGGCGGCGCCATCATCGGCGTGACGTCGATGATTCGTGGAGAGCTGTTCTACGTCGGCGCATTCGCACTGGTCGTCGTCGCCGTTTTCGGGCCACGCGAACGCGAACACCTCGCCCGCGTGGGTGGCGCTTTTGCAGGGCTGTTGATTTTTCCGATCGCGCACGGCTGGGTGAACCTCGCGGTCTTCGGCCAGTTCATCGCATTTCGATTGCAGGGCGCGCAGAACCTGTTCGAGCCGATCGGGCAATACCCGAATCCGTTTGGAATTCTCTGGGACGACGCGTGGGCGGGCGAACTGCTGAAGACGCGCGGCCTGGCGTATGGCTCGCGCGAGGCGGATCGCTTCTTTCTCGACGAGTACCTGCGCGTTTTCGCCGACGATCCGTGGCTCTTCGCGCGCAACTTTGCGCAGCGCCTGTCGGATTTCGGCGCGCGCTTCGGCTGGTGGCTCGGCCCCGCATGGATCGCCGCGCCGATCGTCGTCACGGCCGCCACGATGCGTCGCGAGCGGGCGCTCTCGCTTAGCGCCGCGAGCGGAATCGTCGCCTCCGCGCTGGTCGCGTTCTGCGCGTGGACGAACTCCATGCCGCGCCTCGTCGCCCCCGCGCATGCCGTGCTGCTTGTGTTTTTCGCCGCCGCGTTCGCGCGGCCGTTCGAACGGCAAAAAGACGACGGCACGCCGCGCTCGATCTGGCCGCTCGTCGCGGCATGCGCCATCGCCGGGGGCTTTGTGATCACTGCCGTGCGTGGGCCGGACGCCGGGGCGCTGCGCGCGCGTTGCGCCGACGGCGATGCGACGGCGTGCGCGCTCCACGCCCGTCGCGCGTTGGACGATGAGCGGTCAATCGCGCGCGACGTGCGTCTCGCGCCGGTCTATTTCGATCTCGCGTGCGAGCGCGGCGCTCGCGAGGCTTGTGCGGCTGCGAAGGAGCTTCGCACGACGCCGCGAGATTTCGACTTCGCGACATCGTCTCCGGACGAGATCGAACGCAACTGCGCGCGAACGCCACGCGCCGAGTGCGCGGCGTGGGCACGAGCCCATCGCGACGCGCCGGACGGCGACCGCCGCCGTGCGAACCGGATGCTCACGTCGATGTGCCTGCGCGTGGTGGACGAAGCGTGCGTCGCGCTCTTCGATGTCGGTGGCCGGACGGCCTCGCCCTGACCTATGCCGATCGCGCCGCGCCCGGGTCGCCCGGCTCCGGAAACATCATCCGAAGCTCGTAAACGCCCTCGACGACGCGGCGGTCCATGTCGAATCCGCCGCTTTCGAACACGTGCATCATCGGCTCGTTGTCGAGCAGCACCTCTGCGGTGAATCCGAGCAAACCCTGCTTTTTGGCGAGCAGGGTGAGGTAGTTGAGCAGCAGCCTTCCGACGCCGCACTTTTGCTGTTCGTCGGCGACGACGAACGCGATGTCGGCCGTGTGATCCATCGCGTTGACCGAATACTGCCCGATGCCGAGCACCGTCTCGTGCAAACCGTCCATACGCACCGCGAGAATCACCGTTTCCTTCGAATAATCGACGACCACGAATTCCTGCAACCGCTCGTGGGGCATGTCGTGGCGCATCGACATGAAGCGGCGGAACATCGTCTTATCCGAGAGGCGGTAGAAAAACACCTTGAGCAGCGGCTCGTCGGAGATCTTCACGGGGCGCAGCAGCACCTCGCGGTTGTCCGGCGTGCGGTAGAACGCCTCGAGTTCCGACGGATATTCGCCCTGCTTGCCGGGGATGAACGCCTGGTCGGAATAGATCAACTTTCGACGCTTCGCTTCCTCGACCAGCCAGGGGCGGAAATTGGGATGCGCGATCGAGATGAGCGCCATGGCGCGTTCGCGGATGCTTTTTCCGTGCAGGTACGCAATGCCGTATTCGGTGACGACGTAGTGCACATCGCCACGGATGAAGGACGCGCCCGAGCCCTCCGGCAGCATGGGCACAATGCGCGAAACCTCATGGTCCATCGCGGTGGACGGCATGGCAAGGATCGATCGCCCGCCACGCGACATGGTCGCGCCGCGCATGAATTCGGCCTGCCCACCGATGCCCGAAAAGAACCGTCCGCCGATCGACACCGCCGTCGCCTCACCGGTCAGGTCGATCGAGAGTGCGCTGTTGATCGCCACCATGTTTTCGTGCCGCGCGATGAGCAACGGATCGGTGACCACGTCGATGGTCTGAAATTCGATCTGCGGATTGTCGTGGATGTATTCGTACGTCGCCTCGGTTCCCATGCAGAAGGCGGCGACGGTCTTGCCGCGATTGTGCGTCTTCTGGCGATTGTCCACGACGCCGCGGCGCATCAACTCGACGATCCCGTCGGTCAGGATTTCGGTGTGGATGCCCAGGTGCCGTTTTTCGGCCAGCGACGCGAGCAGCGCGTTGGGCGTCGGGCCGTAGCCGATGCGCAGCGTGTCGCCGTCCTTGATGAGCCGCGCGACGTAGCGGCCGATCTCCCGGATCGCCTCGGTTTCGGGACGCGCGGGAAACTCCAGGATCGCCTCGTCGTGCGGAACGAGATAATCGACATCCTCGATGTTGATGAAGCTGTCGCCGTGCACGCGCGGCATGCACCCATTCACCTGCGCCACGACGAAATGCGCCGCCTCGGCCGCCGCCTTGCCCAGGTCGACGCTCACGCCCATGCTCATCCAGCCGTGCGCGTCTGGCGGCGATACCTGAATCAGCGCTACGTCGATCGGCAGCAACCCTCGGCGCAGCACGTCGGGCGCCTGCGAGAAAAAGAGCGGCGTGTAGTCGGCGAGGCCTTCGTTGATCGCGCCCCGAATCCCTTCGCCGATGAACATCGAGTTGTAGCGGAAATGGCGTAGCGAGGCGTCATGCGCAAAGGGCGAGTCGCCGAGGCTCCACACCTGAAAAATCTCGGCGTCCACCAGCGCCTTGGGGTGCGCGCGGGCGTAGTCGGCCATCGAGCGCACCAAGAAGCGCGGTTCACCGCAGGCATTGCCCACGAAGATCTTCGCGCCCCGGCGAATGCGGGCGAAGATCCGGTCGATCGTCGTGAACCGATCCGGATAACGCTCGCGCATCTCGCCCAGATATTCGGGCTGTCGCGCTTCGATTCCCATGTCCGACCCAGGAAGCCCATCGGCAAGTCACGAATAAATCACCATAGACCTCCAATTTAGTTCCGTCAAAAGGGATTCCCGATTGTGTTTGAAAGATTACATTATCTCGCGCCCGCTGTGCTTTTCGATCTCGTTGCGATCGGGCGAAGATATTGCGTCGCGAAAAGGAGTACCGCATGACCCCGCCGCGAACCCACTGCCTCATTGCCGCGTTCATCGTTCTCGTTGCCGTGACTCATGCCGCCAAGGCGTCGGCCGATTCCGCGTGGATCCGATCGATCGCCTTCGCCGGAGGCGTTTCTCACCGCGCGCTGCCCAACATGGGCGACATTCTTCCCGGCGATGTGCCCGAACCGAACGGGGCGATACCCTCGTTCGGTCTCATGGGATACATGGAGCGCCCGTCGGGATACGGCTTCGGACTCGACCTGATGTACGCGGCGGGCTCGGCGCGGGGCGACGACGCCGACGTGGAGTGGTGGGACTCGACGACGCTCGTTGTGTTCGGCTACGCGTGGCGGTTCGGCCGCTTCGACATCGGGCCGCGCTTCGGCGGGGGAACGGCGACCATGCAATACGTCTACCGCGCGAAGGATGACTCATCGGCCCGCGACGTGCTCGGCGCGTCAAACGGTTCCGGCAGCATCGACGGTGTCGCATTTGTCGTCGACGGAAAGCTCTACGCACGCTGGCATTTCACCGGCCCGCGCGACGAGAAAAGCGGCTTCCTCGGGCTCGTGGTGGGGTACTCCGGTTCGCCGTTCGAGACCGACTGGCGTTTCTTCAGCCGAAACGTGAGCGGCGGCCCCGAACACCGTTATCAAAGCCCATACGGTCTGTTGACAATCGGGTTGGAGTTCTGACGCGCGTTTCCCTTCGTGCCCCTTGACGCCCCGCGAAGGCGGGACGATCTTGCGCCGCGCCGGCGACGGGGTCACGTCGCCGGGAAATCGGGGCCGTTTCATGCGTCTGCCGGGTCCGAAAAGTGCCGCGATGATCGAGGAACTGCGCCGCTACGTCGTCGCCGATCCCTATCCCTTTGTGCTCGATCTGCCACGCTGCGACGGCATGTGGCTCGTCACCGTGGACGGCGACCGGCTCTTCGACTGGATGGGATATTTCGGCGCGAAGCTCATCGGCCACAACCACCCCGGCCTCTCCAAGCCCGACTACCTGCGCCGCCTCGCTATCGCGGCGAACAACAAGACGGCCAACCCCGATTTCCTCACGCCCGAGTGCCTCGCCTATTACCGCGAACTGCACGCGCTCGCGCCGGTGTGCATGCGAAATCCGGATCTGGAGGTTTACACCGTCAACTCCGGCGCGGAAGCGGTGGAGAACATGATGAAATATTTCATCAATCTCCACGCGCAAAAGTCGCGCGACGCCGGGAAGTCCAACGCGCGGCGGCGATTCCTCTACTTCGACCAGGCATTTCACGGGCGCACGGTATTCGCGCTCCACGTCACGCGCCTCGATCACGACCCGATCGTCACGAAGGATTTTCACGGCATCGTCGAGGGCAATATCCAGATTCCGTTTCCCGCGTGGGATTCTTCCGAGTCCATCGAGTTAAACGAGCGCCGCACGCGCGATTCGCTCGACCTCGTGGAAGAAGCGCTGCGCCGCTTTGCCGACGAGATCATGGGCATCATCGTCGAACCGATCCAGGGCGCGGGCGGCCATCGCACGGCTTCGCCCGAATTCTTTCGCGGCCTTTCCGAACTCGCGCACACGCACGGCGTGAGTCTCGGTTTCGACGAAGTGCAGACCGCGGGCGGGCAGACAGGGACGTTTTTCGCGATTGATCAGTTCGATCTGCCGCATCCGCCGCAGGCCGTGGCGTCGGGCAAAAAACTCGGCTGCGGCGTGGTGTACATGAACCACCCCATGCTGGACCGCAATGTGCTCGATTCCACCTGGGGCGGAACGCTGGCCGACATGGTGCGTTTCGTGCGCGAGATGGAGATCGTGCGCGAGGAGCGCCTGATCGAGCAGGTGCCGGAAAAATCCGCTCGGTTGCGCGGCGCACTGGACGCGCTCGCGGCGAAATACGCGGATCTCGTTTTCAACGTGCGCGGCATGGGCATCTATCAGGGCTTTTCGCTGCGCCGACCGGAGGACAAGGCGCGCCTCGTCGCCGCCGCGCGCGAAAACGAGGGCCTGCTGCTGCTCGGCGCGGGGACCAACTCGATCCGACTGCGTCCGAATCTTTCGGTGACGGCGGAAGACATTGACCTGCTCGGCGAGATGCTGGGACGCGTGATGGAAGGCGTGCGGCTTGTGGCGTGAGACTTGAGACTTGGGGCTTGGGGCTTGGGGTTGAGGCTTGGGCTTGAGGAGTGTGGCCCGGCCGCCCTCGGCCGGGTTTTGCGCTGGAATCCACCGAATGCATGACGACCTGTCGCAGTTTCCTTCGATGTTTCCGCCTCGGCGCCGCCGCTCTTGGCTGCGCGCGTTCCTGTGGACCCTCGCCCTTGCCGCTCTCTCCCCTTTTGCGGCTAGCTTTATTCTGTGTCCGTCGATGGCGATCCTCAAAACGCACCAGCCCGCGGCAACGCGTTTCATGCTCTACCGCGAGCATCAAGCCGCGGGCGCTGACCGCGAGTTCACGCTTCGCTACACGCCGGTGCGTCTCGCCGATCTGCCGCGCTACCTGTCGAAAATGGCCGTCGCCGCGGAGGACGCGAATTTTTACAAGCACCACGGGTTCGATTTCGACGCAATCGAAAAGGCCCTGCGCGCCAACGAGCGGCGTGGAAAAATCGTACGCGGCGGATCGACGATCACGCAGCAGCTCGCGAAAAATCTGTGGCTGTCGCCGAAGCGAAGCTGGCTGCGCAAGGGGCTCGAAGCGGTGCTCGCGGCGCGCCTGGAAATGTCGCTCGAAAAAGACCGCATTATGGAACTGTATCTGAACGTGATCGAATTCGGCGACGGCGTGTTTGGCATCGAGGCCGCGGCGCGCCACTATTACGGCGTCGGCGCGGCGAACCTTTCCCCCACGCAGGCCGCAACACTGATCGCGTCCATCCCGCAGCCGCTCAAATACAACCCGAAACGCCCCTCGGCCCGCATCACCCGCGTGAGCGAACGACTGCTGCGCGAAACCGGCCTCGTACCGAAGCCTGACGGGGAGGAACCCGGGTCGGAAGTCGAGGAGGAGGACGAGGGGTTTATCTGAGCGCGGCCAAGTCCACACCGGCACGCGGAAGTAACCCGTAATAGTCCATGCGGGGAATTGCGCCGGTTCAACGACCCATGAGCCATTGCAGCTTGGAGATGATCCTTGCCGCCGGCTATCGGGTGCGTTTCATCTGTTCATTCCGAGCAAAGCGAGGAATCTGATTGCGATGCGCCGCCAGACCCTTCACTGCGTTCAGGGAGACATGGGAGCCCCCTCCGAATCCTCCCCGTTCGTGTTTCCATATGCATCGGCGGTGAGCTCCCAGCGAATTGTCATGCGGTGCGTGCGCGGGGCGGGAAATCGGTGCGCGTCGTAGTCGGGATCGGGCGCGTCTTCGAGCACGGTCTCGAACGACGCATCGGTGAGCGGCCGACCGTCAGCGCGCAGTACGGGTTCGAAGCCGCGATCCGTCTCGCGCTCCAACGCCACGCGCGGCGAGGGCGCGCCGCCAAACGCACCCGCCCACGAAAACGTCATCGTCTCGAAGCGGCGATACGTGGCGGCGGGCTGCTCCACGATCGCGCCGACGTTTTCGGCACGCTCGTATCCATCGGGCAACAGGTCGGGCCACGGATAGCGCGGCAGTGGCGGCTCGGGGATGATCGGCGGCGAGCCCGCGAGAATCAGCGAAGACGCGGCCTCGACGCACCGATCAACGAGAAAGTCGCCGAATTTCGGCCCCCATTAATTCATCGTCGATGTCGTCGTCGTTCGCCGAGTCGTCGTCAGATCCCGCGCCTGCCGAAAGGTCGTCGTCCGACTCCGGGGACGAGTCGCCCCCCACGCAACCCGCCGCGAACGCGCACGCCGCCGGCACGCACGCGAGACACACCCATTTCCCCGAACGCATCGCCCATCTCCGCATGACAATTCATCGCGCCGGGCCGCGAGTATAGGCAAAGACGTCCGTGAATCCAATCACGAAATCACACTCCAACGGGCGCTTTGTCGATACTCGGATCCCGTTCGATCATCGGGCGATGGGCTCATGTATGCCTTCCCGACGGCAAGCCCGTCCGCCGCTTGACCTTGGGAGGTGCCTCAATATTTCGATACGCATGTCGCAATTGACGTGGCGGCGCGGCCTGATAAGATCGACTTGCTTGAAATGGGGCGTTGCCCATGACGATGTTGACGGCGGTCGAAGCTTTCGAGCACGCGTTCGGACGCAAACCTCGAACAGCCGCCTGGGCTCCCGGCCGCGTGAATTTGATCGGCGAACACACCGACTACAACGACGGTCTGGTCCTTCCGGTTGCCATTCACCTTGGCATTTCCACCATCGCGTCCGATGCCGACGACGGCCAGGTCCAGGTGCTCTCGCGCGAGTTTCCGGCCGGCGGTGTGTTTCGCATCGACGACCGCCGCCGCGAAGGCGCGTGGCACGACGCCGTCAAGGGCGTCCTCGTCGAACTGGCGCGGGCGGGCGCGTCGATACCCGGTCTGCGCGTTTTCGTCGCGGGCGACGTACCGGTCGAGGCGGGGCTCTCGTCGTCCGCCGCGTTCCTCGTGTCGCTCGTCACGGCGATCTTCGCGTTGGCCAAGATCGATCTCGAACCGCGCGAGACCGCGCGCATCGCTCGCGCCGTGGAAAACGATTACTTCGGTGTGCCCTGCGGAATTCTCGATCAGATGGCGAGCGCCGCGTGCCGCGAAGGCCACGCCCTGCGCCTCGATTGTCGCACGCTCGATACGACGGACGTGGCCGTGCCGGGTGATCTGCGCCTGCTCGTCGGTCACACCGGGGTCGTGCGCCGCCTCACGGATGGCCGCTACGCCGCGCGCATCGGCGAGTGCCGCGCCGCGGCCAATGCGCTCGCCGCGCAAGGCGAACCCGTGTCGAGCCTGCGCGACGTGACGTGGGAGATGTTGGAGCGACGCAAGCGCGCGATCGATCCGGTGCTCTATAACCGCGCCCTCCACGTGGTGGCCGAAAACGCCCGCGTGGATCTTTTCGTCAAGGCGCTCGGCGCGGGCGACTTCGGCGCGCTCGGCGTGTTGCTCGGCGCGTCGCACGATTCGCTGCGCGACCACTATGAGGTTTCGTGCCCGGAGCTCGACGCGATGGTCCGCGCGATGACGCATTCGGGGGGCGCGCTCGGCGCGCGGCTCGTGGGCGCGGGGTTCGGCGGATGCGCGATCGGCATCTTCCACGGCGAGGTGTCGGAAGAACGCGTCGAGGCCATCGGCGCACAGTACATGCGCGAAACCGATCGGCAAGGCCGTTTCTATCGCGTTCGCCCCGGGCCGGGCGCGAGGCGCTGGGATCCGCTCGCCTAGCCGAATAGGCGTTTCTGTTTTTGAAAGATTTTTCTCCACGTTCGAGCAACGCGTACAAATCTTCTCGCTTGGGTAACGCGAGACCACGGTCCGTCGTATGTCTTCGCAACAACTCAGCGAGGTTCGAACGATGCGTTTTCGACGCCACAGCGTGGCCCTGTTTGTCTCGACAGCCTGGTTGCTCGGAGTCATCGCATTCGGATGCGGGGACGGCGGCGATGACGACGATGACGATGCGACCGCGAAACCCGAGGAATGCGAGGATCCCGCGACCGCCGATGAGGCCGGACCGGGCGGGTTCGCCGAGGATTTCGCCACCTCGGGGGCATTTTTCGCGCTCTCGGACGACTTCATCACCGGGACCGGTCCTCACGGCGACGTGCGGATCTGGTACTCGACGAACATCCAGGATCTCGTCGGTGAAGCGTGCTTCGAGGCCCCCGAGGGAACGACGGCCATCAAGGAAGAGGATCTGGATGGCGACGCGGCGCGCGACGCCTTCGTTTTGATGGTCAAGAAGTCGGCCGGGTACGATCCCGAAAACAACGACTGGTACTACGAACAGCTCGACGCCGACGGCAACCCGACCGGCGAACCCGAACCCGGAGGACGTATCGGACTTTGCATCAACTGCCATCAGGGCGCGGCGAACACGGACTACCTGTACGGTCCGACGCTGTAAACGGGAGCCTTTCGTTCCGACTTGTTCGCGCCGATCGCCGGGCGTAATGTGCGCGCTCTCGCTGGGGGAGCGCACACATGACGATGATGGATACGATCCGGGGAATTTACGCAAATCCGCAGCGCGGCGCATGCACCGAATCGGAGCGCGCCGCGTCGGCGTTTGTTTACGACGTGATGGAAAAAGAGGGCTTCGCGCCGAGGTTTCACGAGTTCACCGTCCACCCGGACTTCCACGTCGCGTACTCGCTCCACTTCGTGCTCGCGATCCTCTTCGGGCTCGTCGCGCACTGCTGTCCCGTGCTGTCGATCGTCGGCCTCGTGTTTGTGATGCTCAGCTTTTACGGCGACGCGACGTTGCGCTGGTACTGGCTTCGCCGCCTGACCCGCAAGGGCTCGTCGCGCCACGTCATCGGCCGCGTCGGACCCGACAACGCGAAACGCACCATCATCCTCTCGGGTCACCACGACGCGGGGCAGACCTCGAAGTGGATCTTCGAGCCCGCGAAGCTCAAGGCGCAGCAACGGTTCTGGAAACAGAAGCTCGGCGCGCCCATGCCGCAGTACGTGCTCATCTTCGGGGGCATGGCGCTCGTCCTGCTCTCGGCGGTGCTACGCGCGCTCGGTCACTCGTGTGTCTTCACGCAGGGATTCGAAGTCGTGGGTGTTATCGTGTGCGCGATCGCCGCGTTCGGGCACATGACGATGTACAAAAAAGGATTCGGCGGCGGCGCGAGCGACAACGCCTCGGGCGTGGCGGCCTCGATCGAGATCGCGCGACGGCTCCGCGACGATCTTCCGCCTGACACAAATCTCGTCGTCCTGTCGTTCGGCGCGGAAGAGACGATGGTGATGGGCTCGGGCACGACCGTGAAGCGCATCTTCGCGGGGGTGAATCGCGAGAATACGTACGCCATCAACCTCGACGGCGTGGGCGGCGGCGACATTCGCTACTGCCTCGGCGAGGGCTTGCTGTGCGTGTATCCCTTCGATCCCGAGCTCGTCGCCGCGGCGAAATACGTCGCGCGCAAACCGGGCTTCGAGCGTTTGATTCCGTACACGATCCGCTCGGGCGCGTCCGACGCGTTGCCCTTCGTGCACGCGGGCATCAAGGCGATTTCGCTGATCGGCCTCGACGAAGACGACTATCCGCCCAACTACCACTGGCACACGGATACGCCGGAGAATATCGACGAGCGCTCGCTCGAACTCGCCGTGTCGGCGTCGATCCAGATGATCCGCCGGTTGGACTGACGCCGAACGAGGCGCGGCGAAATTACTGCCAGCGCTTCTTGCGCTTGTAGCGCCTCGCGTCCTCGTCGGGCGCAATCTCTAGAATTATTTCTACCGCGGAAATTCGGAGACGATTTTTCTTGCGTTCCCATTTTCGCGGGTGTAT
>JADLEX010000101.1 GCA_020845895.1 Deltaproteobacteria bacterium
CCCAAATTCGCCGGCAGCGGCTGCACGCGCAGGCGCCCGGCCTCGCGCCCGGAAAGCCGCTGAATGTCCTTGTCGATCGGTTCGCCGGGCGCGATTTTCCGCTCGACGCCGTCGAGCCCCGCCGCCAGCACCGCCGCGATCGACAGGTACGGGTTGCAACTCGGGTCCGGCGCGCGGACCTCGATGGCGGTCGGTCCGTCGGACCGATGGGGAACGCGGACGTAGGGCTCGACGTTCGAGTACGACCAGTAGACGTGCGTCGGCGCTTCGTGACCGGGGACGAGGCGCTTGTAGCTGTTGACCAGCGGATTGAGCAGCAGGCACATGCCGTCGGCGTGCTCGAGCAACCCGCCGATGAAATGCTGCGCGACGACGGACAGGCGACCGCGCTCGAACGAAAATACGTCCTCGCCGTTCGAGCGCGCCGTGAGCTCCAGGTGCAGGCCGGACCCCGCCAACTCGAACCGGGGTTTGGGCATGAACGTGGCGATGAGGCCGTGATCTTTCGCGAGCGCCTTGGCCACATAACGCAGCGTCACAATCGCGTCGGCGCACTCGAGCGGCGACATCGGCATCAGACCCAATTCGTGCTGGCCGGGCGCGATCTCGTGATGCGCGTGACGCACCGCGACACCGAATTTTTCGAGCGCCGACACCACGTCGCGTCGAAACGCCTGCCCCGGTTCGTCGGGCGCGAAATCGAGGTAGCCCGAAACGTCGTGCGTGTTCAGGGTCGGCTCGCCGTTGCCGTTGCGGCGAAAGATGAAAAACTCGACCTCGGGCGCGATCAGAACATCGAGCCCTTTCGCACTCACCTTGCGCGCGATGTCGCGCAACACTTGGCGCGGGCAATTGCCGTCGGGTTTGCCGTCGGCCTGCGCGAGATCGGCGATCATTCGCGCGCCGCGAAATCCGCCGTCCATGAACGGCAACACGGCGAAAGTGTCGAGATCGGGCCGCAATCGACCGTCCACCTCCTTGGAACGGAAACGTCCCACGATGGCGCTGGCGTCGAGCGCAAGCGACTCGAAGAGCACCTGGTCGATGCGGCTGCCGCCGACCTCGATGCCCTTCAATTGCCCGAGTACGTCCGTGAACTGCACCAGCAGGTACTGGACATTCGACTCGGAGATGATCCGTTTGATCTCTCGGGGTTCCACCACCAACCCAAATTTCGAAGTGCGCGCCCTATTTAGTCGGTCCGCATTCGCCCGTCAAGGGATTCTTGATGATTCGGCATTATTTCGATTGCAGATTGGCATGATTCCGACGATTTTTTCATTTTTGTCGATAATTTCTTGCTTGATCTGCAATTTTTCGGCGTCACACGACCGAAGCATCAGCGCAAGAGCGTCCGCACAGGAGACCCCCTGCCCGATCCAAGTGGTCAAATGTCGTCTGATTTCGCGAGGTTATGCGCCGAGCACAGAAGTTGGATGTTCTTTTCGTCGTTTCCGCCACCCTTGGCCACCGGAATGACGTGGTCGAAGTGCAGGTCGCGGACAGCGCCGCAAATCGCGCACCGTCCCTGATCGCGCTTCCAGACTTTCACGCGGACTTTGGGCGGGATGTAGCGCGGATTCGGCGTTTCGCCGCGCTTCCAGCCCGCCTTGCCGTGACGACGGAGCTTAAATCGCACGACGAGGCGGCGGCCATCCGACTCGCGCCAGGCGTCGATGACTCGGTATTCGCCGAGATTGGCCCAAATCCCCCTGTGGATTTTTCGGTAGATCCGCACCGGCACGGCCGGCGATTTGCCGTCGCGAAACGCGGCGGCGGCGTCGAAAAGTACGCCGTTCGCTGTTCGCTTCCCATCGACCGTGTCGAGCGGCTGGTCCTCCAATTGGGGATGTGGCCGGCGCGCCGAGCGCATCGCGTTGTGCCCCTCATAGATCAGGATCTCGGCGCGCTCCTCGACGAGGTCTGCGTAAACGTTCTTCTTCCCGGGGCTGATGAGCAGCACCGGGCGGCCCCGCGGGGTCGTCGCGTACATCCCACGCTGGAGGTATATCCCCTCGTGGCGGCACATTTCCTCGAACGTCAGTACGTCCATCGCCAAGACGCCCTCTGTGCCGTGTTCGCTATGAACGGTCCGGACCGACCGTGAATCGGTCGTGCCCCCAGATCCACTGATCGGGATATGTCTCGATCACCGTCTGCCAACGCGAATTGATCGACTGCGTGATCTCGCGGATCGCATCGTCCGATGCGTCGGCGACAGAGGCCGGACGCGGCAACGCGGGCTCGATGACCATGCGATGGCGGCCGGGCGCGATGCGCAGCGAATAGCAGATGTGAATCGGAGCCCCGTGCTCGACGGCAAGTCCCGCGGGGGTGCGGTCGGTCGAGACGTGGCGATCGAAAAACCGTACCAGCACGGCACGCTCTCGCGGTACGGCGCGGTCGATCGACCACGCGACGCACCCGTTTTTCGCCAGCCAAACCGGTGCGGATTCCGCCGCCTCTTCCGCCGTCCACGTGGCGACACCGAAACGGGCGCGGACGCGACGCACCCAGTGCCAAAGAAACCGGTCGCCCAGCTTGCGTTCCACGAGCGCGATCGGCAGCCCCGAGGTCGAAAGTGCCCATAGGCCTAGGTCGATCGAACCGATATGACCGCAAATCAGGATCGCGCCGCGGCCGTCGGCCAACGAGGCGCGAAGATGCTCCTCGCCAACCACCTCGACGCGCTCTTTCAGATACGTCGTGTCGAGCAACCGCGCACGGAGACAGTCCGTCGCGTTTCGGCCGCGATTTTCCACGGAGCGCTTCACGATCTGCGCAATCTCCGGCCCGGTGCGTTCCCTGCCGAGTGCGATCTCGAGGTTCTGCGTGGCGAGTCGCGACCGGCGGGGCGACAGCGCGTACGACGCGCGCCCGAGCCATCCGCCCATCGCGTCGGCTCCGTTCGACGACAAGGCGCAGGCCGCGCGAGTCGCCAGACGAAGGATCAGGCCCTTCGTCACTGCGCCGGGAGGCGCCGGCGGCGCGGGCCGCAGGTGCTCGGGCTCGCCGGGCGGGCGCTTCTTCCAACGTTCGTGCATCCAGACCCACTGCGCGGGAAAGCGTCGAATGTGCTCCGAAATCCGGTCGTTGAAGATCCGCGTCGCTTCCGCCACATCCGCGTTCGCGTCGCCGGTGCGCGGCAGGTCGATCGGCGGACCGATCTCGATCACGAGGCCACCGTCCGGCCCTCGGTGGTTGAAGAGCGTGACGACCGGGATGTTGAGGGAGTACGCAAGGAACGCGGGGCCGGTGGGCGTGTGCGCGAGCGGGCCGAGGAACGGCGCGAAGACCCCGCGCACGCGCGTGTCCTGATCCATCAGGATGGCGAGCAGTCCGTTTCTCGCGACGACGTCGGCAATCTCTTTCATGGCGTCGCCGCCGCCGCGCGCGATGGGGATGTACCCGTATTTCCGCCGATGATCGTTGAGCAGGTTGTCGATGCGCTCGTCGTAGAGGGACCTGACGATCTCGTTCATCGGGAATCCCACGTGCGCGATGTAAGCAGCCATGAGCTCCCAATTTCCGACGTGCGCTGTCATCAGCAACGCGCCGCGGCCCTCGGCGAGCGCTGCATCGAAATGCTCGCGGCCCTCGATGCGGCAGTACGGCACCGGCGAGACCTTGCCGGCGAAGATCTCCTCAAGATGAAACAGCTCGAAGAATCCGCGCCCAAGGTTTTCGAACGACGCCCGACCGACATCGACACGCCACTCGGGGGACGAATCGGGAAACGCGATCTTGACGTGACGCAGAACCTTTGCGCGGTCGCGTCGCAGTATCGTGAATGCGGCGCGGCCGATGGCGCGACCGATCCGGATGCCGATGTGAAGTGGGATCGCGGTCGCGAACGCGATGAGCGCGCGCGCGCCGTGGAAGATGAAGTCGTTTTTCAGGCGCTGGATGAAAGGACGTTTCGAGGAAGCGGTCATTCCCGCAGCTTTTCGTGGACGAATGCGATGACGTCGCCGACGCGCTCCCAGGTTTCGTAATCTTCCTCGGTCACTTCGACGTCGAATTCCTCGGCGACCGAAGACGCGATTTCCTCGAGGTCGTAAGGATCGGCGTCGAGGTCATCGGTCAGGAACTGGCTCTCGTCGAGGTCGTCCGCGTCCATTTCGAGTTGCACCGCCACCAGGGCGATCACCTTCTCCTCAATCGTCATCGTCATCGGCGTTCCCCCGTTCGCCGGCTACGAGATCTGAAGCACCCTCGTCAGATAGTCGATGACGTCCGCGACGGTGCGGATCTTCTCGATGTCCGACTCGGGGATTTCGTCCAGATCGAATTCCTGTTCCACGCCCATCACCAATTCGACGACCATCAGGCTGTCGGCCCCGAGATCCTTCATGAAATCCGATTCGGGTTTCACCATCTCGGGCGCGAGCGGGCCGTCCTTGCGCTTGATATTCGCGCAGATCACCTTGACGACCCGATCGAAGAGTTCCTGCTGCTTGCCCGTATACATCTCGCCTCCGCGGGCCGGTGCCCGGTTTGCCCCCGCGCGAATCGGCACGCGCCGACGTCCTACATCCACAATCCGCCGTCCACCACCAGTGTCCGGCCGGTTACATACTCCGAGTCCGGTCCCGCCAGAAACGCCACCGCCGCCGCGACGTCTTCGGGCGTCCCCGCGCGGCCGAGCGGAATCCGTTCCAGGATCGACGCGCGAAACGCCTCGTCCATCGAGTCCGCCATGCCGCCCGCGCCCGTCTCCACCAGTCCCGGCGCGACGACGTTGACGAGTATATGCCGCGCGGCCAATTCCTTGGCAAGCGACTTCGCGAGCCCCGTGAGCGCCGACTTCGACGCCGCGTAAACCGCCTGACCCGCGTTTCCCGCGAGTCCCGCGACGGACCCGATGAAGATCATCCGTCCGCCACCGGCGCGGATCATCGGCCGGATCGCGGCTTTCGCGCAAAAAAACGCTCCCGCGACGTTCACGTCCAGCACACGACGCGCGTCGTCGTCGCCGGTCATCACCGCCAGATTGTTGAGCGTGACGCCGGCGCCGGCCACGAGCACGTCCAGCGACCCGGCGTGATCCGCGAACGCGCGGACTGCCGTTTTTACGCAACTCCCGTCCGCAACGTCAATACGAACCGGCTCGCCCTCGCCGCCCTCGGCGCGCAGGCGCGAGAGCGTTTCGTTCGCGGCGTTTTCATTCGTGTGATAGCCGACGCCGACGTAAAACCCATCGCGCGAAAGGCGTGCGCAGACGGCCGCGCCGATGCCCCGGCTCCCGCCGGTGACGAGCGCAACGCGGCGCGTATTTTGGGTATCGGACATCCGTCAACTCTGGAGAGCGGCAACGGCCTCGTCAAGTTCCCGAACCGAGGAAATCGAAACGGCGCGAATATCGGGCGCGATGCGGGACACCATGCCGGTCAGCTTGCCGCCCGGTCCGAGCTCGATGAAAGCATCCACGCCCATATTGATCGCCGTGCGCACGCAGTCCTCGAAGCGAACGCGGTGCGTGATCTGCGTGATGAGAAGAGCCGCAAACCGCGAGGGGTCATCGCAGGGGCGGGCATCGACGTTGGCGATGATCGGAAACGCGGGCGGCGCGAAAGCGGCGGCTCGAAGCACTTCGTCCATCGCACGCGCGGCCGGCTCCATCAGCGGACAATGGAAGGGAGCGCTGACGGGCAACATGACAGCTCGACGTACCCCTCGCTGTTTCGCGGAGGCCACGGCTCTTTCCACCGCGCTTGCGACACCGGAGATGACAACCTGACCACCGCCGTTGAGGTTGGCGACCCAGACGTCTCCGCCCGCATCGTCGCAGGCGGCCTGCGCGGTCTGCTCGTCCGTGCCGAGCAGGGCGGCCATCGCCCCGACGCCCGCTGCGACGGCCCGCTGCATGGCCTGCCCTCGCGTGCCCACGAGTATGACGGCGTCCCCGACGTCCAGGGATCCGGCAGCGACGTGAGCGGAGTATTCCCCGAGCGAATGGCCGATTGCACAGACCGGGCGCGATGAAACTCGTTCCGCAAAGGCCGCGTGAATGGCGGCCGACACGGCGAGCACGCACGGCTGCTGGAACTCGGTGAGGGCGAGCCGATCCTCGGGGCCGTCGAAGCACAGGCCCCGCAGGTCGAAACCCGACGCCCGATGCGCCTCGTCGAGGACGCGCCGGGCCGCCGGAGACGATTCCTCGAAGTCGCGACCCATCCCCACGAATTGGGCGCCCTGCCCCGGAAACAGCAGAGCCGGTCGCGACGGCGGCATCGTTTACTCTTCGGCTTCCTTCGCGATCACTTCCTTGCCCTTGTAGTGGCCGCAGGACGGGCAGACGCGATGCGGCATCACCCATTCCTGACAATTCGGGCAGGCAACCGGATTGGCGACCGCGAGCGCGTCGTGCGCCGAGCGAAGGCCCTTGCGTCGGTGGCTGGTTTTTCGTTTCGGACGAGCCATCTTCTCACTCCTCCATCGGGGGATTGATCGCGCCCCGGCAAACTTCGGATCTCACACACGCATCGAATCTCACGCACCCTTCGAATCTCACGCACCCTTCGCCGCGCAACGACACGGCTCCTCGTTCAGATTCGCGCCGCATCCCACGCACAGGCCGCGGCAGTCGTCGCGACACAGCAGCACCTCGGGCAAGACCAGCGCCGGATGCTCCGCCGCGGCCCGACCGAGGTCGCAACGATCGTTTCGGTAGTAGCCGAAACCCTCGTCCTCTTCCTCGGGTCCCGACGACTCGCTGTGCGGCGAGAGGACCAGTCGCCAATCGACCCGACGCGTGTCGTCGAACGCGCCCGCGCACCGGCCACACTCAAATCCGAAAACGATCTCGACCCAACCGCGCACGTTCACGGTGTGCCGGTACAGCGACGCCTCGATCGACGCGCGGGCGCGCGGTCCGTCAATGTCGAACCGACCGCCGAGCGCGTCACCGAGCTGCGCGGAATCGAGGTCGAAATCGAATCGGCGAGGCCCGCGGCCCAAATCCGAGATTTTCAGGATCATGGGAGCTACCGTCGCCGTTCGGCCCGTCCGGGGCGCAAAGCCGCGTGTGGTTATCAAACGGGGGGCGAAAAGTCAAGTTTTCCGGCGATTTGGTCCATAGCACGTGGAGTTTTCCGGTTTTGGCAGCAAATGAATTTTCCGGTTGCGGTTTCGCACAGGAACTCCTACCGTTTTTTCGTCGGGCGGGAGGATAGGGCAACGCCGGGGAGCGACCCGAGC
>JADLEX010000102.1 GCA_020845895.1 Deltaproteobacteria bacterium
CGTGACGGGGGAGTACAAGGGACGATACAGCGCCGACGATATCGAGCGCGTCGTCGCCGCGCTGAAGGGGCGATTCGCCTCGATCTCCGTCGAGGTCTTTCCCATGTCGCAGGGCCGTTATCGCTCGCTGGAACGCGCGGGCGTCGACGGGCTGACGCTCTATCAGGAGACCTATCACCCCGGCGTGTACGCGCGGCTGCATCCGAAGGGCCCGAAGAGCCGCTACGACGAACGACTGCACGCGATCGAGCGCGGCGGCGAAGCGGGATTTCGCTCACTGGGCGTCGGCGCGCTGCTCGGACTCGCCGATTGGCGCGCCGAGGCGGTACTGCTCGCATGGCACGCGCGGCATTTGACCAAACGTTATTGGCGCTCGCGCGTCGCCGTGAGTTTTCCGCGCGTGAACCCCGCGAAAAACGGGTTTTCTCCGGAGCATCCGGTGAGCGACGCCGACCTCGTGCAGATGGTCTTCGCGATGAGGTTGCTGCTTCCCGACGCCGAACTCGTGCTTTCCACGCGGGAAAGTGCCCGGCTGCGTGACCATCTCGTGGGTCTCGGCATCACGCGCATGAGTGCCGGCAGCCGCACCAATCCCGGAGGTTACGTGACGAATGACGCGTCGGGCCGCCAGTTCGAGGTGAGCGACGAGCGCTCACCCGGCGAGGTTGCCGAGGCCATCATCGCGCGTGGTTTCGAACCGGTCTGGAAAGATTTCGACTCCGCCTTTCTCCAACACAATCCATGACACACGATTCCCCCAAACGTGCCGGCCGCGAAGCGCTTCTGCGCGAGGTCGACCTCTATCTCGTGACCGGAGAGGAGTTTTCCGCCGGCCGGTCCACGCCGGCCGTGGTCGACGCCGCCCTCGAGGCGGGCGTCCGGATGATCCAGCTTCGCGAAAAGCGCATGACCAAACGCGAACTGACGAAGCTCGGCGAGATGTGTCGCGCAAAGACCGCGGCGGCGGGCTGCCTGCTGATCGTCAACGATCACCTCGATGTCGCGCTGGCCATCGATGCGGATGGTGTCCACCTGGGCCACTCGGATTTGCCGGTGGAGGCCGCCCGGCGCATTGCGCCCGATTTCATTCTGGGCGCGAGCAGTCACCACGTCGACCAGGCCGTTGAGGCCGAGCGCATGGGTGCGTCGTACGTGAACATCGGCCCGATTTTTCCGACGAAGACGAAGTCCTCGAAGGTCGCGCTCGGTCCGCGCGCGGTGGCCGACGTCGTGGCCGGCGTGTCGATTCCCGTCACCTGCATGGGCGGTATCAAGCTGGACAACGTGGACGAGGTGCTGATTGCCGGCGCCCGGATCGTTTCGGTCGTTACGGCGGTCACGGCGGCGACGGATATCCGCACGGCGGTTCGGGAACTGCGCGACAAGATCCTCGCGGCGCGCGAAAACGCGGGTCAGACGGGCAGGTCGAGGTAGTTCCGCGCGTTTTGCAGCAACACGGCCGGGATCAACTGCGTGTGGCCGCGCCGACTCACCGGTTCCGCCGCGACGTAAACGGGCATCGAACGCAGGGCGTCCTGAAGCTGCTGCCGAACGACCTCGCGGATTTTCCGGCAACGCGCTTCGCCGAGCTGCATCATGTCGCGCAGCAACAGGTTGATATAAAGCGGGATCTCGATGTTCGAGTGAACGGAATTTGCCGCCTGCGCCGATTTCGCGGGATCGGGGTGCGTGGTTTCGACAAGCAGTTCGGATGCCGTAAACGCGATTCCCCATGCGAGCAGGTTGGTCACGTTCGATTCCGAGACGGATCCGAGCCGTAAACCTTCGAACATCAATTCGGCGAGCGTGAGACGGTCGAGTTCGCCGATTTCACTGCCCTTCGTTTGTTGTTCGCGCAAAAATGCGTACGCCGTGCGGAGCGGGTCGCGACCGGGCCGCCAAGCCGGGGTGTCGATCGACGCCAACGCGCACAGACGGTGCATGAGTTCATAGATCTTCGCCGCGAGAATGAGTTCGAGCGCGGCGGGAACGCGGCAACTCAGAGCGGCGAGCATGCCGACCAGCCCGCCGGGAACCGCGTCGAGCAGCTCCTTTTCGGTCTGGATGAAGTGGCGGTGATCCATCCCCATTTCGTAGGTCTTCACGTGCAC
The DNA here is from genome assembly GCA_020845895.1 of Deltaproteobacteria bacterium. Lineage (NCBI taxonomy): Bacteria > Pseudomonadati > Myxococcota > Myxococcia > Deltaproteobacteria bacterium. The sequence goes on from JADLEX010000102.1 coordinate 2,112, forward strand.
GGCGATCAGGCGCGGAAAAAGCTCCGGTCGATTGCCGAACTTCGTCCAGCCCGTGAGCGTGAGGATATCGTCGTAACGCAGTTCGTGAAGCCAATCCTCGAGGGCGAATGTCGACACGCGACCGGAGATGGCCTGATAAAACAGGTCCTTGAGCGTCGGCGATATGACGGGACCCGCGCCGCCGCGAGCCTTGTAAAATTCCATGACGTTCGTGGGCAAATGCACCTTGCCCTGGTTGAAAAATTCGATGGACTCCACGCAGAGCGCGGACGTCGTGCCGAGGTAGATCTCGAAAAATCCGCCGTATCCGTGCTCCACCCGTTTTTCGTTGTGCTGAAAATAAAACGGATGTTCGACCCAGGTGAAGAAAAAACGGTCGAACACAAAGACCGTGGGCCGTTCCTCGTGCGAGAAGCCCATGAGGTCGCGTTCGCCGCTGACCGGGCAATGAAACCGGCGCGGTTTGACGCGCAGCGCGTGCTCGGACAGGGCTTTGTTAATCGGCGGTCGATGGACCGCACCCACACGTTCACGACTGAGCGATCTGAAACCCATCCTCAACTCGATTATTCGGACGAAACCGCCCGCGACTCAAGCACCCGACGGGGATCGGGGCTATCCGATGCGAATCGAGAGCAATTGTGTCGTCAGTGTGACGATTCCGGCCGCGACATACAATGCGCGATAGACGACCTGATAGGAGCGGCGATAGACCTCGCCGGAACGCGGGCGCAGGGAAACGTGGGCGACCACGTGGAGTGGGAAGATGGCGACAAAGGGCCAGGAAAGCGACCAGTCGATCAGGCCGCGCGAAGACACGACGACGAGATAAATCGCAAAGACGCCAAATACCGCCAAGGCGACATTCAGCATGCGGCGCGGCCCGAAGACGACCGCATTCGTGCGAAGACCGATGGATTTGTCCGCGTCGTGATCCTTGACCTCGTGATTCAGATGCCCGGCGGCGAACACGCCCGCAAAGAACAGCGCGAGGGCCACGGCCGGCGCGTCGATGTCGCGAACCACAACCCAGCCGAGTAGAAACTGCAAGATACCGCCGGTGAAATGAATGACGCTGCCCCAGACCGGCCGGCCTTTGGCCAAGACGTCCGGGTGCGAATAGAGCGTCCAAACCGCGAAAATCGACAGCGCGATGGGGAAGCACTTCGGCAGCCAGGTCAGATACAGGAAAAACGACACCGCGAGGCCGACGAAGGCGACGACGAGAAGCTGCGTCGCGGTGATGTCGCCGGTGAGGACCGGGTGATGACCAAGACGGACGTTGGCGCGATCCGTCTCGATCCCACCCCAGGAGTTGAGTGCGTAAACGTAGATGACGAGGCCGTACGTGGACGGCAGGAATTTCAGGATGTCCACAAATTCGACGCACGTCACCCGGGTCAGGGCGAAGAACGTGCCGATGAGCGGAAACCCGACCATCAGCGTCGATTCGAGCGCGCGAATCGCCTTCAGAAATACGACGACGCGCTTGATCATCGCGAATCCGGGTAGTTCCGCACCACGTAGGTTTCCGCGTAGTCGTCGAGCGCCACGATGCGCGGGTCGCCTTCGGGCGTCCACCACAGGACATGGCCTGTTTGCCCCGGGAAGTTTCGAGCGAGGAACTCCCGGTTGCGCTCGGGGCCGTAGTTGATGACGAAGTGCAGCCGATCGCCGAGCAAAGGGTGCGTGTCTTTCCGACCGGCCACCCAGGAGTCCTGAAAGTCGCCCTTGAGGTAGTAGTCGGTGAAGACGACGCCCTCGTCGATGCCGCGGTCCGCGAGCAATTCATAGGGTTCGTTCACGCGCTCGGACACACGCATCAGCGCGCGCAGGAAAGTCTGCGTGGTGGAGAGGAGCGCGAGCAATGTGCAGACCGCGACGAACGCCGTCGCATACGAACGGCCTTCATCGTTGCCGTAACGCTCGGCGAGCCAGTCGGACGCCGCAAGGACGCCTCGCGCACCGAGAAGAGAAAGCGGCAGGAGCAGTTCGTAATACAGGACGGGACCCGTGTCGGAAACGCCGGGCCAGAAATAGAAAAAGAATACCGCGAAGTTGAGGACGATCGGGCCCGCGAGCCACAGGTCGATCCACCGGAAGCGGCGCGAGGCGAACAGGGCGATGACGGGCAGGAATCCGATCGGCCAGCCGAGCAGCCAGATGTTGAGACGCAGGAAGTTGTTGAGGAGATTTTCGAACCCCAACGTGGGTGTGTGAACGATGTTCCACGCACCCTTGTCGAATCCGAACGGCGAGTCGTACGGCAGCTTGCCCAGCCAGACCGCGTGGTAGTTCGTCAAAAACGGCGATCCGTTCGCGAGCCAGTTGAGGAGCAGGTAGGACCCCAGCACCACGCCCATGACCGCGCCGACCACGGCGACCCGCTTCCACGTTTTGGCGATCACCCATTCCACGCGACCCCGAACTTCGCCACCGGCTTGGTCCTTTCGGCGAATCCGCACGACGTGCGACCCCGCCAGCACCAGCGCGGTCGGTAACGCGAGCACCAGCACCGTCGCGCTGCGCACGTGGAATGCGAGACCGAAGAATAGAGCGGCCAGCACCGCGTCGCGTGTGCGCTGGGCGCGGATCGCACGCACCGTGAAGTACGCGAACCACGTCAGAAAAAGCAGCGTGGAAGGGTGCGACAGAATCGTCGCCGACATCGTCAGGAACATCGGCGAGACGACGGTCATGAAGACGGCGAGCAGGGCCGTACGCAGGTCGTAGAGCTCGCGGCCCAGTTTGAAAACACCGAGCAGCGTGAACAGCGCGGCGATCAGCGTCATGATGCGTGAATATCCGACCAGCGTCCCCGGCAGCAGGAAGAAACTGTGACCGAAGGGGTACTGTCCGTAGATGCGCCCGTTGTTCACGAGAAAAATATTGTCGTCGAACATCCGGTCGTCGCCGGGTAGGGACGGCAGAGCGAGTCGTCCGCCGGCAAAAATGCGCGCCTGAAACTCGTAGACATTTTCGTCATCGGTGATGGGCGTATTGCCGAGGACGAACGCGCCGATCAGCGTGATCGAAACCCCAGCGAAAGCGACGAGCCCGATCAGCACCCGCCGAACGGCGGATTCGTCGCGCGACCACGTCCGCAGTCGCCTCAAAAGGCGCGCACCGAGCGTGCCGGCGAGTCCCAGCGTCAGGAACACGGCCGCGGGGCACATGAGCAGCGTCGTCGCCATGAAAAGCTGCTCGTTTTGCGACAGCGAAAAGACCGCGTTCACGCCATTTTCGTCGGGGCCGTATTCGCGCATGTTCGCAAAATCGCCGGCGAAGCGATTGACGAAAAAGAATCCGCCGACCAGGACGAGCCCCCAAACGACGAGCGACACGACACCGAATCCGCGGCTGCCGACCTCGTAGTGCTCGGCCAGCGTGAACGGGTCGGCTTGCGCCTGACGGTTCGCGGGTGTGATTTCGACGACGGTTCGCATATCCGGCAACTGCGGCCTCAACGCCATGTGCATCACGCGATCACACGGGGAAAATCGCGCGTAAGCTAGGAAATGGCCCGGGGAAAGTCAACGCGAAAATCCGTCGCAGGAACCGCCAACTCGCGGCTCAGTACATCAGCCGGATTCCGCCGTGGACGAACCGGCCGGCCATGGGCTGATGTCGTTCCAACTCATAATAAACGTCCGTGGCGTTCTGACCGGCGATCCAAAGTTCAAGGTTGTCACGGTAGTTGTACGAGATCCGCGCGTGCAACAGAGAATAGAAGGGAAGGGGGTCGACGTCGCCCAGCACGCTGTCCGCCCGGTCCGACACGTAGCTCCACCCGATCGCCGCTCCGAGTCCCATCTCGAGCCGATATGAGACGAGCAGATCGGCGTCGCTCGTGGGAGAAAACAGCGGATCGACCGAATCTTCGAGGCCGGGAAGATCCGGTTCGTATTTCGACGCTGCGAACGTGTAGGCCGCCCGGGCGTACAGGCGCTCGATGGGCCTCGCAAAAATTGCGGCGGTCGCCCCGCCCGTCGTGATCGTTCCGCCGTTTTCGAGCGCACCGAACTCGAACGCGAGATCGTCGTACGACGCGCGAACGACCTCGGTCGTTTCGCTTCCGAAGATCGCCAGCGAGCCGCCAACCTTCGTCGATCCGCCGTAACGGGAGCCGATTTCGACCTGCGTCGTTTGTTCCGGTTCGAGTTCGAGGTTGCCGTTCACCTCGTCGAACTGCTCGACCAGCGTCGGGAATCGCCCCTTGAGCGCCCCGCTTGCGTAAATGTCCACGCCCGCAAACGGTCCGACGACAATGGAACCGCGCGGACCGACGAGCGAGAGGGTGTCGGGCGATTCGTCCGACGCCTCGAAGTCCGCACGCGCGGACTCGTACGCCACCCCCGCGCTGATCGCCACTTTTTCGTGTGGCCGAACATCGTCTTCGATCGCGGCCATCAGTTGCTCGCGTCCGAATTCGTCGCGATCGAACCCCTGACGCCACTGTTCGGCGTCATCTGTGCGCCACTCGCCGCTCAAGCGCACCCGCGACCACGGCCCGAAGTCGAGCGTCGGCGCGAGCCGCACACCGAAACGAAGGTCGCGGTCGTGAAACTCGCGGAATTCCGTTTGCGCGTCGCGGTCCGCGAAACGGTCCAGTCGCTCGGCGTCCTCGCTGACGTAGGCAAGTCCGCGCAGTTCGAAGACGCGGGCGGGCTTCGTGAGGATGTGCATGCGCCCCGTCACGCGGCGGCGGTGGCCGATCCGATCGGTTTCGTTCGTCGCGCGCGTCAGGTCGATCGGGATTCCGGCTTCGTCCTGTTCATAAGAACCGCCGGCGAAGATCGAGAATACGTCCGTCACGATGGCGCCCGCGCGTCCGTAAAAGTTGTCGCGGCGAAAGTCGGAGTTTTCGCGTTCGCCGCCGTCTTCGTCGGGAATTTCGTCGAAACTCGCCGGGAGAAGAAAACTCCCGGCCTCGTCGTGCGAGGCCGCCCCGTAATAGTTGAACGCCCCCGCCGTGTCGCCGAGCCACAACGAGTACAGCATCGCGCGGCCCGTCCCGCCCGCGGTTTCGAACCGCGTGGAGAACCGGTCACGCACCTGCCTCGTCAGAATTTCGACGACACCCGCGTCGGCTGACGCACCGTAGCGCGCGGAGACGGGACCCATGCTCACGCGAATCAGCGCGATGTGGGCGAGGGGAACCCTCGCGAGATCGGTTGTCCCGAACCGGGCGTGGTCGATGGGGACGCCGTCCACGAAGACGCGAAGCGCGCGGGGATCGCGGCCACGCAATCGGATCTCGCGCTCAAGTCGTCCGTCGCGCGTGTCGCCGACGTTGACGAACCCGCCGACCAGCAAGTCCAGCGCCTCGGCGACATCCCGCGCTCCGAGCGCTTCCAGATCGTCCGGGCCGTACTCCGTGACGCTCGCGCCCCGATCGGCGGTCACGTCGCCGAGGGGATCCAGGAGGCGCGCTGCGCCGAAATCGCCAAGGGTGGCGTCGTCAAAAAGCGGGGACTGTGCAAAGGCGTTCGGGACGGCGACGAGCAGTGCGAACGCGGCGAAAATCCAGCGAAACATTCGACCCTCGTTTGAGTGCGGCCACTATAGGGAAGGGCGATTCGACAGGCAAGAAACCCGGGAAGGACGCGACATTCGTTGCCTATCGAACAGCTTGATCCTAGAATTGCACGATCGCACGGAGCGGTCGGAGACGAGACTTGTATCGCGAGCGGACCTCCACGTTGACCGTGGTCTCGATCGTACTGGACGTGCTGCTGGCCGGCGCCGCGTTTTTTGTCGCCTACCACGTCAAGATCCGGCTGCCCGGCGATCTGGCGAGTCTCGGCCGGATTTCCGAGTACGGCTGGCTACTGCTCATCTATCTTGTCGCGCTGCTCGCCTCGAATTACCTGCATGGCTTCTACACGTTCGGGCGCACACTGACGAATGGCGAGATCCTGACGCTCACGGCGAGATCTACGACCATCGTGATGCTGTGCATCATGGTCGTGCTCTTCGCGTTCAAGATCCAGTCGATTTCTCGTCTGTTCGTCGTCATGTTCGGAGTCGTGCATTTCCTGCTCGCGATGCTCGCCAAATTGGGGATGAAAAACGTCACGGGGCGCATGCAGAGCCAGGGCTTCAACACCGTCAACGCGCTCATCATCGGGACGGGACCACTCGCAAGACGGATGATCGCCAGCATTTCCTCCCGCCCGGAACTCGGATACCGCCTCATTGGATGCGTGGACGTCGATCCGGCGCTCGTGGGAACGGACGTCGAAGGGATTCGCGTGATCGGCCTCGCGGGCGACCTGGAGAACATCCTGCTGCGCGAGCAGGTGGACGAGGTGTTCTTCGCGATGCCCGCCCACCTGATCGGCAACCTGCCGCGCATCATCTGGGCGTGCGAGGAGATCGGCATCCGCTTCTCGCTCATGGCCGACTTCCTGCAAACCTCGATCGCCAAGGCCGGAGTCCGGTACTTTCTCGACGTACCCCTCTTGACCTTTTCGACCACCCCCTCGCAGGTCGGCCAGCTCGTCATCAAGGCCGTTCTGGACCGTTTGCTCACGGCGATCGGGATCATTGTCCTCGCACCGGTCTTCGCCGCGATCGCCATCGCCATCAAGATCGACAGCCCGGGACCCGTGTTGTTTCGTCAGGTGCGCTCGGGTCTGAACGGCCGGCGATTCACGATGTACAAATTCCGGACGATGGTGGAGAACGCCGAACAGTTGCAGGAGGAACTGCGCCGCTTCAACGAAATGTCGGGTCCCGTTTTCAAAATGGCCCGCGATCCGCGCGTCACACGGGTTGGGCGTTGGCTGCGTCGCACGAGCATGGACGAATTGCCTCAGCTCGTGAATGTGCTGATGGGCGACATGAGCCTCGTAGGTCCGCGCCCGCCGATACCCGAGGAGGTCGAGCGCTACGAGCGGTGGCAGCGCCGACGGCTCTCGATGCGGCCCGGACTGACCTGCTACTGGCAGATCTCGGGGCGCAACGAGGTGAATTTCGCCGAGTGGATGGAGATGGACCTGTTATACATCGACAACTGGTCGCTCAAGCTCGACTTCGTGATCCTCGGCAAGACCATTCCCGCGGTGATTTCGGGCCGCGGCGCCCGCTGACTCACAGCGGCGGGTCGGGCAGGAACGAGTCGGCGATCTCCAGAATCGCGATCAGGGTCTGCTTGAATTCATCGTATCCCGGATCGACGTAGGTCTTTCCGAAATCGACGCGCGTGATGCCCAGATCGGGGATGAGCGGCGGAATGCCGAGGGCCCGAAGAATCGGGTTCAGGTCCGCGAGCGGAAACGGATTCGGCTCCGTCGGATCGACGTCCTTGATGGTGTAATCCCAAAAGGAATTTCGCAGGTCCTCGATCATCGTCCGAATGCCGTATGCCAGTTCCATCTGTTCGGCGGTCAGTTCGCCGACGCCGGGCACGATCAGCGGCTCGCCGAAATTCCACATGCCGTCGCCGCTCCAGTCGTTGAACGCGATCACATCGTCGCTCTGGTCGTCGGATTCGGCCTCGATCGCGGCCCACGCCGACAGAAAATCGTCGCAGCCGTCGCCGACGGACATTCCCGCCATGCGAAGCTCGTCCACATTCTCCGGCGGCATCGTGAGGAAATTGGGGTAGTTCGGGTCGTTCACCATATCGAGCAGCACGTTGACGATCGCGCCGAGAATGTCTTCCTGCGGCCACGGGCGATCGACCACGTCCATGATGACGAATGCGTAGGAGATGTCGACGTCGAGCGACACCGCCGTCAGGTGCCGGAAGAGCCCGGAAAAGACCCGCGCGAAACCCGACGCGCCGTTTAGTTCCGCGCGGTCGAACTCGGTCCGCAGGTCCGCTACGCGCTCGAAATGCAAGATCACGGGCATCGCGTCGATCATGTAGGTGGGGTCGTCATCCTGCTGCGCCATCTCCGCGTAGGTCACCAGCTCGTCGGAGCGATCGTAAAGCAGTCCGGTGAGCAGATCGTTCAGGATGTTGTCGAGCCAGTTGTCGGGGCCGTCCGCCTTGCCGACCGGGCCGCCGTACCCAAGAGAGTCGATGTAGTCGTACAGGATCGACACGATGTCGAAATGACGCAGTAGGTTGCCGAGCACCATGCCGTACTGGGCTTCGACCACGTCGGGGTCGATGTCGAGTGCCGCGCCGAAGTCCACGCGCGCCTTGTCGCCCTCACCGATCTTCAGCCAGTCCCGACCCGAATCGAGTAATTCCTGAACGCTGGGATCGATCGTGTCGTCATCGCCGGTGTCGTCGTCGGGTTGCGTGTCGTCATCGGCATCGTCGTCGGTGTCGTCGTCCGTCGCATCGTCGTCCGCGGTGTCGTCATCGTCGTCGGGAGCGGCGCTGTCGTCATCGTCGTCATCGTCCCCGCAACCGCATGCGGCCAGGCACGAGGCGAGAACCAGACATAAAGCGACGAAAAGCCATTGGGAGGGTGTCTTCATGTTTCGCCCCGTCGATGAACGCGCGAAGCATATCACGGCGGGAACCGCGTTCAAAGCCGACCGTCGGCCTGATCTTTCGTAATCCGGGGCAACCCCGCCTAGTGCCAATAATCGCGATCGAGGTAATCATCCAGGGCGTCGGGATCGTACTTCGTCCGTCGGCGTTTTGCGCGCTGGGCGCCCCGCCGTCCGTCGCGCAGGTCATCGAGTTCGTCTTCCAACTCCATCCGGCGCAATTTCCTGCGCGACCTGAAGTACGCGACGATGGCCACGACCACGAAGATGACCGTCGCGAGACCCCACGCGAGATCGGTGCTCGCGAGGAGATGCACCCAGGTATAGTTGCGCTCCAGAAAGTCCTGGAACTCCTGATCCAGATCCTCGAACCGGATACCCGTCGCGTCCTCGATCGCCGCGGCGGCCGGAGCGCCTTCGGCGAGGCGGTCGACGATGAGCGAGACCGATCCGCGCCGATACAGGTAATCGACAAACGCATGGCTTTGCAGGTAGGCGAGTTTCGCCCGCTCCTCCCCACGCGGCCAGGATGACATCAGACGGTGCAGCGGGATGGTGCGCCCCGAAATCGTCGCCACGGTCATCGTCCACGTCTTGGCGGTCGTCCACGGATCGCTCTGGAATTCGGCGATGCCCTCGTCGAGCCACACCGGGGCGCGATCTTCGCCAAGCGCCTTGCCGAGCACGATGTGCGACACCTCGTGTCGAAACGTGGAAAGGGGTTCGATGTTGCGGTCCTCGCGTAGCGCGGCGCGGGGGGATAGCAGCACGATCAGGTTCTCGCGCGCGAACGCCACGCCGACCGACCATTCCGGGATGCGTGTTCTCGGTTGCGACGTGGCGTAGGACTCGGTGTCCGGCGCGATGACGACGCGCGTGATCGCCTTGAAATCGTGTCCGATGAAAAACGTCACGTCTTTTCGAATCTGCTCCGCGTGTGCCGCCAGATATTCGGCCATCTTGCGGTCGGCGTCCGTGAACTCGAACCGAAAATGCTCGGTCTGAATCGAGTCGAAATCCGGTTCCCCGGCCTGAGCCGAGGCGCCGAATGGTTGGATTGCGAGGAGAATCAGAACCGTCATGGTTCGAATCGCCAAGTCGGGTTGCCGGATGAAAGCGTTCATCAGAAGGTGGCCGAAACGAAAAGGCTGGTGACGTTCTTTTCCCAGGAATAATCCCGGGACGAGACGTTGCGCGCGTGGCGGTAGCCGGCCGTCACCGAAAACACATCACCCAGCCACCAACGCAGTCCAACGTCGGCGGTGAAGCGACGATCGATTCGTTCGTCCGGATGGAAGACGTATGTGAGATACCGGACCTGGGCGTCTGCGAGCCCCTCCAGTTTGGCAAATATCGGCGTGACCAACGCCACGGCGCCGCCGCCGCCGCGATAGTCGTACGAATCGCTGTCCGCCTCGTTGTGTTCGTACGCGGCTTCGACACTCGCGCGACCGCGATTTTCGGCGAAGTACACGAGTTGAGCGACCGCGGGCGAAAGCCAGGTCGCGTCGCGCCCCGTGAAGTCGGGAAACGCTTTCCATTGCGTCGTCACACGTACGCGCGTCGCGGTCGCCGGGGTCTCGGCTAGCGTCGCTCCGACGTCGGCTTCGTGCGTGTTCTGAAACGTCTCGCCGCCGAGCGTGGCGTTTGAAAACGTGTACGTCAGATTTCCGTAGAGCGCCGGCGATCCGGAAAGAAGCCGCGACATCAGGTCGGCCCTCGCCGCGAGTCGCGTCAGATCGAACTCCCGCAGACGCGCGTCGTCGCGGTTCGCATGAACGCTCTGGTAGTACTCGCCGCCAAACCCGACATGTCCGGCGGGCGAGCGATAAGGATACACCGTCGCGCCGAGGTCGCCGAAAACGAACGCGCCTTCCCGATTCGGCGAGACGTCGACATCCGACTCGTAGATCACATTCGTGTCGTACGCGCCGCCCGCCGAAACCCGTGCGTCGTACCACTTCTCGTTTCGCGCGCGGCGACGCGCCTCCCGAGCCAGATCCGTAGCCGCCCGGCCGAGCGGCGTGTTCGGCGTGGACTTGGCGACGGCCTCCAGATGATCCGCCGCGTCGTCATATCGACCGAGTTCGTATTCGACGGCGCCCAGGTAAAAGAGGCTGGATGGAGCGCTCCGCGGCGAGGATTCGACGGCGACATCGAGAAAGAAGCGCGCGCGCTCGAAATCGCCGAGTCGGTAAAGGCTGGCGCCCTGATAATAGGGCAGAGTTTCGAACCGGCAGCCGGCGCTTTGAGCCGAGCCGAAAGCCACCGCGGCCTCGCGGTACTGACCGCGACGGTAGTGCGTGTAGCCGACGTAAAACAGCGCATCCGGGTCGGTCGGCGCATCGGCGAGGATGGTCGTCAGGGAGTCCAGCGCGCGCTCGTATCGACCCAGTTCGATCGCCGACTGGGCGTGGAGCAGCAGGACGACGGGATCGCGAGCGGCGACCTGACGAGCCCGTTCGAGGTGGGCATAAGCCGTCTCGAAATCGCCGGTCTCGAAACTGGCGACGCCCATCGCGACGTGGAAATCCCGGACGCTTTCGGGTTGGGATTCACTCTGAGCCAACGCGACCGAAGCCGCCAAAACGCACAGCAAACACGCGAAAACCTTGATAAACGTGCGTTTCAACCGGTCTCCCGCGCGAAATGGACGAGGGCGCCGCGTCGAGGCGGCGCCCTCGAAAGTCCATCGGCCTAGAGGTGGGCCTGGACGAACTGCTCGAGTTGGGCCTTGGGACGCGCGCCCACAACCTGATCGGCCGGCTTGCCGTTCTTGAACAGGATGATCGTCGGAATGCCGCGAACTTTGTATTCCATGGCGACGCGCTGGTTCTCGTCGACGTTCAGCTTGCCGACCTTCATCTGACCGGCGAATTGCGTGGCCAGTTCCTCGACGATCGGGCCGACCATCTGACAGGGCCCGCACCACGGCGCCCAAAAATCGACGAGAACGGGAACATCGGACTGAAGAACTTCGGTGTCGAAGTTGGAGTCCGTAAAGTGAATCAAATCGGCCATGCGGGAAACTCCTCGAAAGGGGAACGTGAGTTCAGCGTCTTAAATCTACCACCGTCGCCGGCGCTTGTCACGGTCCGCGGGGTTCGCCTTCGGGGTTCGTCAGGGCGATCCGTCGTGCGGCGGATCCAATGTAACACCGAACGCGTCGAGGTCAAGCCCGAAGGATACCAAAAGGTATGTACGGTGAAATATCTCCGTCATTCCAAATAGTTGGATCGACTTCGCGATCGGCGATCAGGCGTCCGCCTTTCGACGTGTCCTCGACGGCCCGAACATGCGCGAGGCATTCCCGCCCGGACACGCATGGGCCGGACACGAGGACAGGCAGATAGTTCGCCGTCAGGCCCTCGAAGGTGTTCTCCCCGACGGGTTTAATAGCCAGAACGGGCAGCGTCCTGCCGATATGCCTCCCCAGAAACCGCCGCCACTTGTCTCGCCCCAACGCACGCAGTCGCTCGGAGCGCGCCCGAATCCGCGCGGTTTGACTTTTTTCGGTCAGTGTCGCGGCGTGCGTCCCCGGCCGCTCGGAATAGGGGAACACATGCAGGTGGTGGAGGGGGGTCCGTTCGACGAGATCCATCGAATTTTCGAACGCCGATTCGTCCTCGCCCGGAAAACCGACGATCACGTCGGAACCGATCAGGACGTCCGGGACCGACGCGACGATCGCCTCGATCTTCGCGCGGTAGTGGTCGCGGGAGTACGGGCGGCGCATGAGGCGAAGCACGTCGTCGTCGCCCGACTGTAATGGTACGTGCAGGTGCGGGCAGATCCGCGGATTCGACGCCATCAGGTCGATCAAATCATCGCGGATTTCCATCGGTTCGATGGAAGAAATTCGAATGCGCGGGATGTTCGTCCCGTTGAGCAGGGCCGTGAGAAGATCCGTTAGCCGTGCGCGCGGCGAAAAGTCGGCGCCGAAGCTGCCCAAGTGCACGCCCGTGAGGACGAGTTCGTGGTAGCCGCGCGCAGCGACCACCTTCGCATCTTCGACGATCTCCCGAATCGCCCGGCTTCGGCTTCGCCCGCGCACCGACGGGATCACGCAATACGCACAGTTTCGGTTGCAGCCGTCCTGCACCTTCACGAACGCCCGCGCGCGCGACGATGTATCAACCACGCCGCCGCCGAAGAACCCGTCGTGCCCGGTCTTGCGCGTCAATTCGTCACGCAGATTCAGGCGCGTGAGCACATCTTCCACCAAACGACCTTTTCCATCGTTGCCGAGCACGATATCCGCGCGATCCTGGCCGGACGTCTTGCCCGGAGACAGGCAGCCCGTCAGCACGAGCAACGCCCCGGCGTTCTCCTCGCGTGCCCGCGCGATGAGTTTTCGCGCGTCGCGATCCGCGCCCGCGGTGACGGTGCACGAGTTGACGACGATCACGTCGGCGTCGGCATTCTCGTCGGTCGGCACGAATCCGTACTCCGCGAAGTCGCGGACGATTGCCGAGGTGTCCACCTGGTTGACCTTGCAGCCGAGGGTGTGCGTCGTCACCCGATAGACGCGCTGCTCGCTCATGCCCGCTCCGCGAGGAATCCCTCGTCGATGTAACCGCCCCCAAGCACGACGTCGCCGTTGTATGCCACGGCGGCTTGGCCGGGTGAAACCGCGCGCACGGGTCGTTCGAACTCTACGCGTACGCCACCCGAAGTCGGATGGATTGTCGCCGCCGCTCCGGCGTGCTGGTGCCGAATCCTCACGGTTGCGCCGATGGGCGACGAGGGCGTTTCGCCGATCCAGTGAAAGCGGTCGCATCGAAGCGCACTGAAGTAGACCTCGTCGGCGGTTCCTACGGTCACGCGGGCGGTTGTCGCCTCGATCTTCAGCACGTAGTGAGGGTCGGGGCCGAGCGCGCCGAGTCCCTTGCGCTGGCCTACCGTGAAACGATGATACCCGTCGTGCTGGCCGACGACGCGTCCCGACCGATCGACGAGTTCGCCCGTCAGATTGACGCTGTCGCCCACGGCTTTCTCCACGACGGCCGCGTAATCCCCCCCGGGCACGAAGCAGATCTCCTGGCTGTCGGGTTTGTGCGATACCGGCAGATCGAGTTCCTCGGCGAGGGCGCGCACTTCGGCCTTGTCCAGTTCGCCGACGGGAAATTCGATATGCCCGAGCTGCTCCTCGTCGAGATTGAACAGGAAGTAGGTCTGATCCTTCGACGCGTCGCGTCCGCGCAGCAGACGAACGCGCGAACCGTCTCGGTGAACGCGGGCGTAATGGCCGGTCGCAAGGATCTCGCAGTCCAGCTCCGACGCGCGGGCCAGCATCGCGCGAAACTTCATTCGATCGTTGCACGCGATGCACGGGATCGGCGTGCGTCCGCGAAGGTACTCGTCCACGAAGGGCCGAATGACCGAATCCGCGAAGCGATCCTCATAGTTCAGCGTGTAGTGGGCGATCCCCAGTTTGTCCGCCACGCGCTTGGCGTCGTGAATATCGTCGGGCGCGCAGCAGGTTCCGCAGCGCGAAACGCCCGAGTAGTCGTACACGCGCATGGTCGCGCCGACGACCTCGTAGCCGCGCCGAAGCAGAAGGGCCACGGCAACGGAAGAATCGACGCCGCCGCTCATCGCGACGAGCGCTCTGGGCTTTCGTGCGGTCATGAATCCCGAGAATCGTCTGTGGCGACCGCCGGAAGCTCCATATCCGGCAGCACCATCAGCGTGTGAGGAGCGGGTTCGCTCACTTCGTCCCAACGCGCGCCGGGAATGGTCAACGTCACGCGGGCGCCTCCGAGCCGATCGGGGCGGATCTGCAGGCCCCCGCCGGCATTTTCCATCGCACAAAGGGCATCGCGGTACAAGTCCCAGTGGCGACGCCCGCCGATCGCGGGATTGCCCGCGACGCGACCGATTTCGACACCCTCATGCGGGATCTGCTCGCCCGTGTCCATGACCTGGATAATGTTCAGACCGCCGTTCATCTCGCCACGAACATAGATGTCGCCTGATCGTGTCGCCTCGACCGCCGCGAGGATGACGGCGGAGACCGCCGGCAGCACACGATCGTAGTTGTCGGCCACGCGAAACAATTCCGATTGCCGGAGGTGAAAAACGATGCGCCGACCGTAAATCTCCCGCAGAAGCGCGACGAGATCCTCGAGTCCTCCGGCGAGATCGACGAGCCCGTCGCGATTCGTCCGCCGAAATTCGAGGCGTTCGAGAAGATCAAGCACCTGGCCGACGCGGGACGCCCGGGGCTCCGCATTCGCTTCGGAGTCTGCCCGAAATTGCGCGTGCATCCAGTGGCGCGCATCGCGTTCCAGCCGCGCCAGCGCCAAATCGAGCGCCGCGCGAACCGCGTCGTCGCGAAGACGGCGGACTTCGCGCTCCGCTTCTTCCGGGTCGTGATGAGGGACCGACTCGACGTCGGGCGGCGATTCGGAAAGAACGAGTTGCACGACGCGGTCCGCCCCGTACTCGATGGCCGAAGCGGAGACGTTGACCCGCGTCCATGACTGTTGGCCGGTTCGGAGCCCGAGCCCCGACGCCTCCGCCGTACCGTAATGGATGGCGGCCTGCAGCAGTTCGATCGCCGCGCGGCCGGAATCCTTCTGAAAAACGTCCAGCAGGGACGCGGCGCGCACTTGGCCCTCGTCGATGCCGACCACCTCCGCGCCGCGCCGATTGATCTCGATCAGCGAACCGTCCTCCGTTCGAACGATCAGGATGGGGCTGGGCGAGTGCTCGAGCAGCGCGTGGAACTTCTCCTCGCTGCGTCGAAGGGCATCCTGAAGGGTCTTCTGCTTTGTGACGTCCTGCGCAACGAGACGCATGCCGACGATCTGGCCCGTCTCGGTAAGCGGCGTCAGAAAGACGTGCAGAATTCTCGTCTGTTCCCCGGCGCCGCGAACGCGCATTTCGAAAATTCGCGGCGTGCCGGCCAGAACCAGGCCGACCGACCTCGTGACGAGGGGTAGATCGTCTTCGTGAACGAAGCCCGCCAGCCCGCGGCTGATCAACTCCTCGCGCGGTTTGCCGAACAGCGTGGCGACCAGATCGTTGACGCGCGCGATGCGTCCGCCCGTGTCGAGCATCATGAAGATCAGGTCCGCGCCTTCAAAAAGTCCATCGACGAACCGATCGTTCTGACGCAGCTTCTCGTCGAAGAACCCGGCCGCGGAAAGGACGAGTTCCTCGACGGCCTGGCGGATTCGCTCGGTATCGTCCGAGGCCGGTCGCGGGCCGGGAACATCCTGCCAGACGATCTGAAAAGTCCGGTTGATGAGAAGGCACGACTTGACCAGATCGGGAACTCCGAACGACGCCAGGTCGCCGGAGTGGATCAGCGTCTTCTGATACTCGAAGACGCGGGTGTCGTTCGGGTTGTTCAGGTTTTCCGCGAGCAGTTGAAACAACCCGATCGCCCACGCCGCGATCTTGCGGAGCCGCGCCGTGCGGTTGCGCTCGTCCTCGATTTCATCGGGGAAGGCGTCGGCGAACAGACGCGCAAACGAACCCGCGAGTTCGGCGCGACGATCGTCGGTAAAACGCGCCAGCGCGGTTTTCGCCACGGTTCCCCCGAGTTGGTCGAATCGGCTTCATTCTACCGATTGCGCCCGTCCGCGCCAACGCGGGGAAAAGGTCGTCGGGTTCGGGCGGAAACCCGTGTCGCCGTGCGTCGTTGGCGTTGACAGGTCGCGACCGGCGCGGGAAGAATGCCGCGATTTCATGATCCGGACGCCGCGCGATCTCGGCGTGTGGGGGATGAGGATGTCCGATGTGATGAATCCGGCGGTGGATGGAGAGTTGGCGGCGACGGCGAACGAATCGACAAAAACCTGTTGGCGTTCGCTGATGACCAAGCGTTCGGTCTTCATTGAAATCTGGGACAATCTGCCGATCTGGTTCTTTTACCTCGAAGCCATTGGGCTGCTGCATTTCCTCGTCGCCAACGTTCCGCGGGCCGAGTTCGACCGAATCGGCATTCCTGTCTGCTCGTTCGCGCTGACGACCGTCTTTCCGCTCTTCTGGGTCGTCGCGTATTACATCGAACGCGTCCGGAACTCGAAGCGTCTCGCGCCCTTCGGACCGAGTAAATATGTCGTACCTGCCGTCATTGCGACGATCCCCGTCGTCGTCTACGCCTGGTATGCGGCGCTGCCGTTTTTCCGGTTTGAACTGCGGATGAGTTCGCTGGTTCGATTCTTCGAGCTGATGCAACTGTTCTGGATCGGCGCGTTCATCGTTCATGTCGGCGTGAAAAAACGCGCCGCCGGTCTCGTCACGTTTTTCGTCGTTTGCTGGGTGTACGGAACGATCCTTGAGAACGGCGGCATCGTTATGGGGTACTTCTTCGAGCCGGGGTATCGATTCTACCTCGGTCGCCTCCCCGCGCCCTTTGCCACGATGATGGGTTGGTGTCTCGCGTTCTACGCGTGCATCTGGATTGCGGAGTTCTGGCGCGAGCGCTTTCCGGCGCTGAAGGGGAGCGTCATCGGCAGCGCGCTTCTCATAACGACACTCGCCATTTCACTCGACCTCCAGCTCGACCCGCTCGCCAGTCTCTCGGGCGTCTTCTGGCGGTGGAACGAGCACCTGCCGCCCTGGTTCTTATCGGTGCCATTCGTCAACTACGTCGCTTGGTTCTGCGCGTTCCTGCCGTTCGCATACGCGTACTTCCTCATCCTGAACCGGACGGATTTGAACGCGTCCATGAAGAACTGGAATCTCCTGAAGCTTGTGCCCAACGTGTGCGTGATCGCGGCCCTCATGTTTTTCGGAATCATGGCGGTGGCCGAGGGCGGTTTCTCCGGCCCGACGTACGTGATCCTGGGCGAATTCATCGAAAAAATTCTCCCGTACTGACCGTTTCGCGGCGCTTGCGGGCGCGGGAGAGCGTTCGTATGCTTCGTCACGTTCGCAATTCGGTGAGACGCATGGCGGGCACGCACCGACAAATTCAAATCGTGCTTCTCACGCTCGCGAGTCTTTCGTGTGCGTTCGCGCTCACCGCGTGCGCGGGTCAGTATTTTCGTCACAACCTCGAAAGCGAGGGATTCGATTTTCCGATCGACGGGTTTCGGATCTTCACCCGATACGACATCATCTCGGACGCCACGATCACCGGTTACGCCACGCAGATGGACAATTACGGCCTGCGGACGCTGTTTCTTTCGCGGCGAGAAGGGAAGGGCGCTGCCGCCCCGGCAGTGCATACCGTGATCATCGGATCGGACGAAAGCCTCGGCCGCGGAAACACCTTCATCGTTGCCGACGACGGCGACTGCCTGAAGGGACAAATCGCGACCGAATCGGCGCGGTTCGGCCCGTGGAAGGCGTTTCACAGCCGCACGGGAAAACTCGCGACATCGAGAAGCGGCGGCGACGAGGGCGGCGTGCGTCTGCTCGGCTATGGGGTCGCGATGCTCTTCGAGGAGAGCTTCGCGTTCGAGGTCCCGACGGCGGATCTCGCCGCGATCGCGATGAGCGGGAGCGTCGCCGGGCGCGTGTGCACGTTGGAATTCACGTGGGATGAGGAAATGCTGGACGGGTTGCGTCGGTATCTGGAGATCACGAACGGGGCGCCCAGGTTCATGAGTCCGCCGGAAAACTGAAGGTCTATCGCCGGGCTTTTCGGGCGCTGACAATCTCGGTATTCATTCCCGCCCAATGCAAACTGCCGCCGAATCGACCGTGTTCCATCTTCACACACTTGTCGATCACGACGGCGAGACCTGCCGCGAGGGCGCGATCGGCGGCCGCGAAGTCGATGATGCGAAGCTGCATCCACACGGCACGCGCGCCCACCGCGATCGCCTGATCGACGATGCCGGCCACTTCCACCGTGGGACGGAAGATATCCACGATGTCGATCTTCGCCGGCACCGCGCGAAGGTCCGGATAGACGGTTTCGCCGAGAATCTCGCCGCCGCGCGGATTGACGGGGATGATCCGATATCCCTCGGACCGGAGATACGACGCGACGAAAAAGCTGGCCTTCTGGCGATCGGCCGAAAGTCCGACAACGGCGATCGTTCGAGACCGCTCGATGAGATTGCGGATGACGTTGGGATCCTGATACCGAGCCCGCTGCGCTTCATCGAGGGACGTGTTCAGCTCGAAGTGGCCGACAACGCCTGATCCAGATCCCATATCAGGTCCTCCACGGTTTCGAGGCCGACGGACAGCCGCACCGTCTTCGCGCCGACGCCGCATGCGCGCAGCTCGTCGTCCGAAAGCTGCTGGTGCGTGGTGGACGCGGGATGAATGACCAGGCTTCGTGCGTCGCCGACGTTTGCGAGGTGGGAAAAGAGATTCAGCGACTCGATGAACTTGCGCCCGGTCTCCCGCGCATCGCTCTCGGGTCCCTTCAGGTCGAAGGTGAAGACCGCGCCTGGACCGCGCGGCAGATATTTTTGCGCGAGGGCGTGATCGGGATGATCCGGCAGTCCCGCGTAATGCACGCGCTCGACCGACGGGTGATCGACAAGAAACCGCGCGACGGCGAGGGCGCTCGCCACATGCCGCTCCATGCGCACCGAAAGCGTTTCGAGTCCCTGCAGTAGCAGAAACGAATTCATCGGCGAGATGCACGCGCCGGTGTCGCGCACGGTTTCGGCGCGGACCTTCATCAGAAACGCGTAATGGCCGAACGTGTCCCAGAAACGCAGTCCGTGATACGAGGGCGACGGCTCGGTCAGCGTCTCGAACGGACCGTAATCGAACCGACCGGAATCGAGCACCACGCCGCCGATGCTGCTGCCGTGGCCGCCGATGAACTTGGTCGCCGAGTGCACGACGATCGCCGCGCCGAAATCCATGGGACGGCACAGCCACGGCGTGGCGAAGGTGTTGTCCACGATGAGCGGGATGCCGTGGGATGCCGCCAAGGCCGCGAGCGCTTCGATGTCGAGGATGCTGCCGCGCGGGTTGCCGATCGTCTCGCCGAAGAGCGCCCGCGTGCGCGGCGTGATGGCGCGTTCCCAGTTCTCGACTTCGGTGGGATCGACGAAGTGAACCGTCACCGAAAGCTTCTTGAAGGTGTGCGCGAACTGCGTGACCGTTCCGCCGTAGAGATGCGCCGAGGCGACGACCTCGTCGCCCGGCGACAGCAGCGTCATGAAGGTCGCGAACTGCGCGGCCATGCCGCTGGCCACCGCCACCGCACCGGTCGCATTTTCGAGCGACGCCATCCGTTCTTCGAAAACGGCGGTGGTGGGATTGCTGATGCGCGTGTAGATGTTGCCGTACTGCTTCAGCTCGAAAAGCTGCGCGGCATGCTGCGTGCTGTCGAAGACGTACGAAGTGGTCTGGTAGATCGGCGTTGCGCGCGCGCCGACCACGGCGTCGGGGATGTGCCCGGCGTGCACCATGCGCGTCTCGAAGCCGAATGCGCGTCCCTTTTCCTCCGTCATGGGTTCACCGCGATCAAAGGCGGATGAATTCCGCGACGCGGGGGTTCGCGCGCAGTTCGGCGAGCGACGCCTCATCGGGCAGAAGCGGGCGGTCGCGATCAATGTGGACCACACAAAGGAATCCCAGCGGCGCCCCCGCCGTGGCGCGGAACTGATGCCAGGTCATGGCGGGAATGCGCACCACGTCGTGCAGCCCGACGTCGAGTACGCGGTCGCCGGCGAGCGCCTGTCCGACGCCGCGGATCATCATGACGACATGCAGGTGCTCATGTCGTTCCAGCGTCGAATGCCCGCCGTCGGCGATCTCGAAATAGCGCCATTGCACCGGCAGCGCCGGATCGCCGGGATACAGGATCTGCCGGGTGATATTCCGGAAGTGATTGCCGGTTTCCTTGTAGGCCAGCACCGGAACCGATTCCCAGCGGAAGTCGTCGTGGGCGCGAACGATGATCGGATCCGTCGCCCCGGCCTCGGTCTGCTCGGTCGCCATGTCGCGCTCCATTTGGTACTGCCGAACGCAATAACGGATTTCGGGCGGAATCGAAAGAGGGGTCGTAACCGATTGAGCCGTTCGGTCAGACCTCGAAAACGCCCTTGCCCTGTCGCACGAGCGTGGTCCGGTCGTTGACGAAGCTGACGATGGTGGACGGCTCGGGGTGGATGTAGCCGGCGTCGATGATGATGTCGACGTAGCCCCCAAGCGCGTGAAGGATCTCTTCGGGGTCCGCGAGGAGTTCGCCGGCGTGCACGTATGCGCTCGTGGAGAGGAGCGGTTCCCCGAGCGCTTCGATGACGGCGCGGCAGATCGCGTCATCGGGGACGCGGATGCCGATCTCCTTGCGCGGGGTCTGCGTGATGCGTGGCGCGTTTTTCTTCGCTTCGAGGATCATCGTGAATGGCCCGGGTAGCAGGCGCTTCATCGTGCGATAGGCATCGTCGCCGACCTTGGCGTATTCGGCGATGTTGGACAGGTCCCGGCACAGGAACGACAGCGGTCGTTTGAGCGATTTCTTTTTGAGTTGGTACATCAGCTCGACGCAGCGTTTGTTGCTCATGCGCGTGCCGATCGCGTAGGTCGTGTCCGTCGGATGCACGATCAGTCCGTCCGCGCGAAGGCACTCCACCACCTGGGCGATCAACCGCGGCTGCGGGTGTTCGGGATGAATCGCGATGACGACGGCTTTTCCCACGGTGGACCCCGGGAGCACGAAAAAACCGCGACAGGAATAGGCGGCACGCACGGCGGTGTCAAGCCGAAACGCCGTGAATCGCCTTGACCGGGAGGGACGCCGCGCGGATGATGCGCCGACTTTCTGCATTCCGGGACAAGTCTTGGCGAAAAAACTCGCGTTGCTGGCGCTGCTGTTTCTCCTCGTGCGTGCGGGGACGATCGCGCTCTATTCGCACCATCGAACCTACTACTACTACGGCCAAGTGGCGGGGCAGTTCGCCATCGCCGAGGCGAAGTGGGACGATCGAGATTTCTCGTTCGACCGAACGCGTGAACGCGCGGCCGAGGACCTCGCAGCCCGCGAACGGCGCTTCGTTCCTGTGTCGGAATGGGGAACACTTCCGAAGGGCGAGTACGAAACGTTTCCCGCCGTCGACTTGCCCGGATACGGCTATCTCATCGCCTGGACGAGCCGGCTTCTCGGCGGCGAATTGACGTCGCGGTGGGCCTTCGCAGCGCAACTGCTGGCAGAGTGCGCGGGCGTGCTGCTGTTCGTCTGGTCGCTGGCGCGCCTGATTTCGCCGCGCGTCGGCCTCTTGGCCGGGCTCGGATACGGGCTCGCGTATCCCATGATCTGGCCGCAGGCGAGCCAGCCCATGCGCGACGTATTCTTCATCCCGATCCTCGCCCTCGTCGTTTTCGCCCTGACGATATTCAAGTCGGCATCGCGGCACGAAAAGATTTTCGTCCCCGTTGCGATCGCCATCGCGTCACTTCTCCTCTGGGTGCGACCCAGCGCGTACTTCGTCTTTTTCTTCGTCGTCCCGCTCGCCGTGCTGACCCCCGGTCGTTCTCTCCGCGCACGGGCGGTTCTTGCCGCGTGCCTCGTGGGGGTTCCGATCGCGCTCTACACGATTCCCGTGCGCGCATTCAACGAGCGCCACTATGGCACGAGCGACCTTCACTTTCTCGGGCGCGGGCTCTGGGAGGGCATGGGGATCATCCCGGACAATCCTTACGGTTTCGCCCTCGACGACCGCGTGCTTGTCGAGTGGGTGCGTTCGAGGGGTGTCGATGCGCCTTACGGCAGCGTCGAGATGAACAGGGTGCTTTCGGAGTACGTCTTCGAAGTGCTCCGAAAGGACCCCGCGTACTATTTGAAAACGCTGGCCGCGCGCGCGGTCGTCTTTGCGAAGACGCCGCTCGATTTCGTCCCGCCGCGCCCCGTTCCGATGCGCGATAAGCAGGCGATCTCGGTGTTCGCCTACGCATGGGCCGATCCCGTTGGCTACTTCTACAATCTGCTGAGCATTTATGCGTTCGCGTTTCTGTGGATCGGCGCGCCGGCGACAGTCTTCTGGCTGCTGCGCGAACGCTCTCGCTGGTGGGAGATTCTCGTCCTCAACGTTCCGCTGATCTACACGTTCTGCGCGTTCTTTCCGCTCAACCACGAGCCGCGCTATATGGCCGCCGCCGCATGGTGCGTGCTTGCGGCGTTTGCACGCGGGGCGGACGCACTCGCACAGAGATGGCGCGGAGTTTCTACGTCACCCATCGCTGTCTAACGCGCGACGGCGAGAATGCTGCCGCCGAAAGGCAGGGATGATGCGCGCTCGATTCGCCGAAGTTCGAATCCGCGCAAGGCGTCCAGTATCCGTTTCACGAGGCCGCCCGGCGGTCGGTGCTGAGCGGAGGTTCGTGTGACGGCCTCGTCTTTGAGCAACCCAAGCCGCCACGGCAGCGCGCGCGCCAGCAGGATCGGAACCGGCAGGAAGCTGAAGAAGTACGTGGAGTCCGCGACGGCGAATCCCGCCGATTCGAGCTGGGCACGCAGGGAAGCTCGGGTGTAGCGCCGATGATGCCGCGCGATCTCGTCCTCGTATGACCAGAGCGAGTTGTAAGCGGGAACGGTGAGGACAAGGCGGCCGCCCGGGTGAAGAATCCGGCGAATGCCGCGAAGAAACGGCACAGGCTCGGCGATGTGCTCGAGCACATCGAATAGCCCGACATTCGGCGCGGCGCCGTCGACGAATCCCGCGTCATCGAACGTGGAGCACACACGGTGGGCGATGTCGCGTGTTGCCGCGTGGTGCATGGCGGAAGGGCTGGGCTCGACCAGCACCGTCTCAAATCCCTCGCGCTGCAATCCGAGGCTGACGAACCCATTTCCGCCGCCGATGTCGAAAACGACGCGCTCGCGCAAATGCCGCCGGCACATCGCCGCGACGCACGCGTTGCGGTGCGCGAACCAGAAAGAGGTGTCCTCGATCTCGAAACACACGTCGCTGCCGAACGACGGATAATCGACGTCGGAGCGGTTCTTCGAGACCCAGATGCCGTCGGGGCGCTGTTCGAGACGGGATGCGATGGCGGACAAATCGATCATGCGGTCTTGCCGGTTTCGGATTTTCCACGATAGTGTCTGGTCGCCGGGAAGTCCATTCCCCGCGGGTGTGGAGCGGACGCGTGCGCGGACGACTGCTGATGGTGCTGTTGGTTTTCCTCGCGGTCCGCGCGGCGACGGTCTGGGCGTACGGAAAAAACGCCACCCTCTACTACTACGGGCAGGTTTCCGGCCAGTTCGCCATTGCGGACGCGTGGCGGCACGGACACGAATTTTCCGAGGATCGCACGCTCTCCGCCGCAGCCTGCCGCATCGCCGATTCCGAAGGTCGATTCATTCCACTCGAAGAATGGGAGACGCTTCCAAGATCGGGCGAATACAAGACCTTTCCGGCCGTCGATTTGCCGGGTTACGGCTACCTCATCGCGTGGACGAGCCGGTTGTTCGGCGACAACCTGACGTCCAAATACGCGATGATCGTGCAGGTGCTGGCCGAAGCCGCGGGCGTCGTGGCGTTCTCCGCGGCCGTGATGCTGCTCGTCGGGACCGGCATCGGGATGTGGGCGGGGCTGCTCTACAGCCTGACGTTCCCGGTGATCTGGGCGCAGGCGAGCCAACCCATGCGCGACATCTTTGCCGTGCCGATCATGGCGCTCGTGTTGCTGGCGCTTGCGGTATTTCGATCCAGGCTTCCGAGGGAGCGGATCTGGATCCCCGGCGCGCTTCTCGTCGCCGCGATTCTTCTCTGGGTGCGCCCGAGCGCGTATTTCATGTTCTTTTTCGTTTCACCGCTCGTGTTGCTCGCCCCCGGGCGCGCGTGGCGCGAGCGGCTGGCGTGTGCCGCGCTCTTCGTCGCGATCCCTCTGCTCGTCTTCGGCTTGCCGCAAAAGCGCTTCAATGCGAAATACTACGGCACGACGAACACGCATTTTCTCGGCCGCTCGCTTTGGGAAGGTTTGGGGATCGTGCAGGACAACCCCTACGGTTTGCGACTCGACGATCAGGCGCTGACCCCGTGGCTCGAATCCCGCGGGCATCGCGTGGAATATGCGTCGGTGGAGATGAATCGCCTGCTCGGCGAATACGTCGGCGAGGTGTTGCGCAAGGAGCCCATGCTGTTTGTTCGGGCGTTGGGATTGCGGCTCGTCTCCTTCGCCGAGCGTCCGCTCGATTTCACGCCGCCTCGGTCGTATCCTCGCCCGGGCGATGCGGCGGCGTCGCCGATCCACACCGCGTTGCGCGATCCGGTGGGGTTCTTTTACGCGGTGTGCAGCCGCACCGCGCCGTGGCTCGGCTGGGCGGGTATGGCGGCGGCGCTCGCGTGGCTGTTGCTGCGTCGCGAAGACTGGTGGGCGATCATCACGCTGCAAACGCCGTTTCTGTATGCCGTCGGCAGCGTCATGCCGCTAAACTACGAACCGCGATACGGCGCGGCGGGGGCGTGGTCGCTCCTCACGGCGCTCGCGTGGTGCGCTTGGGCTGCCTGGTCGCGGATGCGCGGTAAACCGGCGGAGGAGTCGGAAACATGACCGAGCCGATTTCCACGTTGTCGGTGGTGATTCCGGTGTACAACTCCCGCGACAGCCTTCTCGAACTCCACGAACGACTGACGAAGGTGCTATCCGCGCAGGCCGATCTGCGCGAGTACGAGATCGTCTTCGTCGAGGACGGGGGCCCTGATGATTCGTGGGACATCATCCGCGAAATCGCGACGTCCGATCCACGCGTCCGCGGCATCCGGCACAACCGCAACTTCGGTCAGCACAACGCGCTGCTCGCGGGGATCCGCGCGGCGCGCGGCGAGGCGATCGTCACGATCGACGACGATCTCCAGCACCCGCCCGAAGAAATTCCCAAGCTCATCGCGAAGCTGAACGAGGGGCACGACGTGGTGTACGCGCCGCCGATCGTCGAGGCGCACGGCGCGTGGCGCGATTTCACGTCGGTCGTGACCAAATGGACGCTGGCACGCGCGATGGGGGCGAAGACGGCGAGCGACGCGAGCGCGTGGCGGATCTTTCGCACGCGGCTGCGCGACGCGTGGGGGGACTACCGCAGTTCCTTCGTTTCGATCGACGTGTTGCTCTCGTGGGGAACGACCCGGTTCGCCGCGCTGCCGCTTCGGCACGAGCCGCGCCGTTACGGGCGATCCAACTACAACTTTGCCAAGCTCTTCACGCACGCGATCAACATGATCACGGGTTACAGCAATTTGCCGCTTCAACTCGCCAGTTTCATCGGGTTCTTCTTCACCGCGTTCGGAATTCTCATTTTACTATTCGTCATCGGGCGTTTTCTCGTAACCGGTCACAGCGTGCCGGGCTTCCCGTTTCTCGCGTCGATCATCGCGATTTTCTCGGGAGCGCAGCTTTTCGCGCTGGGCATCATCGGCGAATTTCTGGCCCGCATGCACTTTCGCATGCTGGGAAGGCCACAGAGCGTTGAACGGGAGCGAATCGGATTCGATCAAGGCCGGTAGGCGCCGGCGGGGAGTGCGTGCGTGGGTGCGGATCTTTTTGAACCGTCGATTCGCGGCGTCATCGACGCGAAGAGCCTGAAGGTCGGTCGCGGCGTGGTGGTCGAAGAGGATGTCGTCATTACGGGGAAGGGCGGTCCCGCGGATGAAGTGATCCTCGGCGACTTCTGCTTCGTCGGCAGGGGGACGCGAATTCTCGCTCCGCGCTTTCGCATCGGCGATTACTCCAAGTGGAACGCCAACGGATTCGGTCACGGTGAAGGCGCATTGCAGATTGGGCGCAACTGCTGGGTGGGCGGCAACGTGGTGCTCGATTCCATGGGCGGCCTCACGATCGACGACAACGTCGGCATCGGCGCGCACAGTCAGCTATGGACGCACATCCAGTTCGGCGATGTGGTGGAAGGTTGTCGGTTCTTCTCGCGCAAACCCATGCACGTGGGCAAGGACGCATGGTTCGTCGGGCACTGCATCGTCTCGCCGGTCCGCGTGGGCGAGCGCGCCATGGCGATGGTGGGATCGGTGATCGTGAAGGACATGGAAGCAAATCACGTCTATGCGGGAGTTCCTGCAAAGGACGTGACCGAGCGTATGGGACCTCAGTTTGAAACTCTCGACGTCGAGGAGAAGGCGCGGCGAATGCGTGCGAAGATCGAGGAGTTCGTTCGACAGCGTCCGGAGTTCGACGGACGATTCCGAGTCGTGACCTCCCCGTCGGAGGTGGACGACCGCGCATGCTGTTTCGATGTTTCGACACGCACCTACAACAAGCGTTACGACGAGGCGGAAGTGGCCTTTTTGAAAGCGACGGTTCCGCTCGTGAAATTTTCGCCCATCGGCGAAGACGAGTTCGTGGAGCGCGCCAGCGATGTCTAGTCCCGACGATTTCATCCCCTTCAACCGCCCGTCGCTGCTCGGCGACGAACTCGGTCACATGCGCGACGCGGTCGAGCGCGGGTGGATCTCCGGCGACGGTCATTACACAAAGGAGTGCCACAAGCGGCTCGCGGTGATGCTCGCGTGCGAGAAGGTGCTGCTCACCACCTCGTGCACGGACTCGCTGGAAATGGCCGCGATGTTGTGCGACGTCGGCCCGGGCGATGAGGTCATCATCCCCGATTTCACGTTCGTCTCCACGGCGAACGCATTCGCCTCGCGCGGCGCGACGCCGGTCTTTGTCGACGTACGCGAAGACACGCTGAATCTGGACGAGCGCCTGCTTTCCGCGGCCATCTCGCCGCGCACGAAGGCGATCGTCCCCGTCCACTACGCGGGCGTCGCGTGCGAAATGGATGAAATTGGGCGCGTCGCGCGCGAGGCAGGGGTCCGCGTCGTTGAAGACGCGGCGCAGTCTCTGGGCGCGACGTATCGCGGTCGGCCGCTCGGTGCGATCGGGGATCTCGGCGCGTTCAGTTTTCACGAGACGAAAAACCTGCACTGCGGCGAGGGCGGCGCACTGGCGGTCAATGACCCGACGCTCGCGCCCCGCGCCGAAGTACTCTGGCAAAAGGGCACCAACCGAAACCGCTTCCTGCGAGGCGAGGTGGATAAGTACACCTGGTGCGATTTCGGCTCGAGTTTTCTACCGTCGGATCTTCTGGCCGCGTTTCTGCTCGCGCAGCTCGAACACGTGGAACGGGTCACGGCGGCGCGGCGGCGGCTTTTCGACCGGTACATGGCGGCGTTCGAATCGCTGGAGCACGATGGGCGCGTACGTCGTCCACAAATCCCCGCTGAACTCGCCGATGCGCACAACGGGCACATCTTCTTCTTGCTGTGCGCGGATGGCGATGAGCGCGACCGGTTGATCTCGCATCTGCGCGGCCTCGGCATCCACGCCGTGTTCCACTATCAACCGCTGCACCGCTCGGAGATGGGCGCGCGATACGCGAAACCCGGAACCTCGTGCCCGGTCTCCGTTCGCGTGTCCGACCAGCTCGTGCGTCTGCCGATCTACCACGGTTTGCGCGACGACGAGCAGGATCGAGTGATCGATGCGGTGCTGGGGTTCCATCGCACCGCGTGACGGCGTGTCAAACCGATTACGGAGTGTGAAGCAGACCAAGATTCGCAGGCTCGAATCGGTCGTGTTGCGCGTCGAACCGATACACGCCGAATCCCGAAGTGCCCACGAAGAGGTCCTCCCCATTGACGGTCAGCGACGTGCATGCCGCGGGCGGTAAGCCGGCCGATTCCCCGCGAGGCGTGGCGAAGCCGCCATCCACGACGTCAATGGCATAAACGCGGGCGTCACCGGCGGCGACGATGATCGTGGACGTCGGCGACGGTCGGAACTCGACATCCGTGATCGTCGATCTCCAATCGCCGTCCACAATCGTCGAAGAACCGTCCACGTCACGCAGCCATACCACCTTCGAGGGATCGACGGGGGGATCGACCGGCGGCGCTGCAACGCCGGAACCGCCGGAGAGACGCACGAACCATGCTCCGCGCTCGTTCGACTCGATTCCAATGCCCAGGGTGGGCGTTGCTGGCAAAACGCGGCGCGGTTTGACGGCGAACGTCGCGGCTCTACCGGGGTCCTCCGGGGTCGTCCATCCGTCGCGTTCAGTCCAGAAGTGGACGCCGAAATCGGTGGCCACCGCGAGGGATCCACCCCGGTGCCCGACGCGAACGACGCGCGAGGACTCGGGAACGACGCCGATGGCGGACCAAGCCGTCGAATCCCAGCGATACGCCTGAAGATCGTCGTCGATGACGAATAGGCCGGCGGGACCGGACGACAAGTGCGTTGTCTCGAGAGACTCCGAAAGTCCCGCGTTGAACGGAAACCACGAGTGCCCGTCGACGCTACGATAGACGCCGAGCCCCGGGCCGGCGGCGAAGACATGGCCGCCCGCTGCGCACAGTGATGCGATTTGGCCGCGTTTCCCGGGATCGTTCCAACCAGCGGGCAATACGTATCGCGGCGCTTGTGGCAAGGCGACTCCGCGACTAATTTGGCGTCCGTGCCACTGGGCGAAAAGTGCGCCGATGCCGACGGCGAAGGCGAGGTGGAGGACCAGCGCCCCCGCCGCGAAGAAGAAGACGCCGAACGGTTTTGTTTTCGACATGGGACTATTTGCGCAATTTGACGACGCGCGGCAAGCCCGGCGGCGCGGCAACGATCGGATCGGAGTGTGGAATGTCGTTTCTCGACGGTGTGAAGATCCTCGATTTTTCGCGGCTGCTTCCCGGACCTTACGGAACGCAGCTTCTCGCCGACTGGGGTGCGGATATTCTGAAGATCGAAGCGATTCACGGCGGCGACTACACCCGTCACGTGCCGCCGACGATCGACGGAATCGGCTACATGTTCGCGGCGATCAACCGCGGAAAGCGGAGTCTCGCGATCGATCTCAAGCACCCGCGCGCAAGGTCCGTGATCGAACGACTGCTGGGCGAATACGGCGTGGTGGTCGAGAGCTTCCGCGCGGGGGTGATGGATCGTCTCGGTATCGGGTTTGGAGACTTGGTCAAGGTCCGGCCCGATCTCATTTTCGTCGCGCTCTCGGGGTACGGGGCGACCGGACCGATGGCCTCGCGCGCCGCGCACGACATCAATCTGCTGGCACGGTCGGGCGTTGCTTCGCTCGTCGGCGTGCCGGGTCAGGGGCCGATTGTCCCCGGCATTCAGCTTGCCGACATGTCGTCGGGTGTGTTCCTCGCGTGCGCCGTCGTGGCGGCGCTCTATCGCCGGGCGACGACCGGCGAGGGTTCGTACGTCGACCTTTCGATGGCCGATTGCACGCTCGCCATGGCGGCGTCGAACTTGACGGAAGCCTCAGCGCGCGGCCGCGCCCCCGGGTATCGTGAGCCTTTCCTGGCCGGGTCGGTGCTCTGCTACAACTACTATCGGACCGCCGACGACCGGCATATGTCCGTCGGGGCGATTGAACCCGAGTTCTGGCGGCAGGTCTGCGAGGTGCTGGAGACGCCGGAACTGCTGGACGAGGCGTTTTCGGCGGCGACGGCGGAGAATCCCCATTACGGGACCGTGGTGAGCCGCTTCGCGTCGCGGACGCGTGCGGAGTGGACGGAACGCTTCGCCCGCGCCAACGCATGCGTCGAGCCCGTCCTCGATTTCGACGAGATGGGCGACGACCCGGTGTTTACGTCGCGCGGCGTGATCTCGACCGATCCCCGGAACGGGAAGAGATTCGTGGATTCGCCGTTGTTGAATCGAAGCGGAGCCGGTGCCGCATGGGCTCCGACTCTCGGAGATTTCACGGTGTCGGCCCTCGAATCCGCCGGTTTTTCCGAAGGCGAAATTCGGGACATGATGGAAGACGGAGTCGTGGCGACGGGCGGCTCCTCTTGAACGCCCGATGGTTTGGACTTATGGAAACCGAACACGACAGGGAATCGCCCCTCGGCGAAGGAGATCATTCCATGAACAATGTGATGAGCACACTCGGGAACAGCACGCTTCGCGTTGGCCGGGTCGGGTTGGGTTGCATGGGGATGTCGGATTTCTACAGCGGGGCGCTGGACGAGACGGGGCACATCCGAACCCTGCACGCCGCCGTCGACCTGGGGATCAACTTTTTCGACACCGCCGACATGTACGGCGTCGGACGCAATGAGGAACTGATCTCCAAAGCCTTCTCGGACCGTTGGGACAAGGTGATCGTCGCGACGAAGTTCGGTGTTCGGCGGGGACCGAACGGGGAATGGCTGGGAATCAGCGGGCGCCCCGAGTACGTGAAGGAAGCCTGCGAAAAAAGCCTGAAGCGTCTCGGCGTCGAGGCCATCGACCTCTATTATCAACACCGTCCGGACCCGAGCGTTCCGGTGGAGGAAAGCGTCGGCGCGATGAAGGGGCTTGTGGAGGAGGGGAAAGTGCGCTTCATCGGCGTGAGTGAATTCTCCCCCGAACAGATCCGTGCGGCGCACGTCGTCCATCCCCTCACCGCCTTGCAGACCGAATACTCGCTCTGGACGCGCACCGTGGAAGAGGACGGCGTTCTGGACACCTGCCGCGACCTGGGCATCGCCTTCGTGGCCTATTCTCCGCTCGGCCGCGGTTTTCTCACGGGCGCGATTCCCAACCGGGAGTCACTTGCCCCCGACGACTGGCGACGCCAGAATCCGCGATTCAGCGACGAGGCGCTCGCGGCGAACGCGTGTTTCATGGATTTGATTCAGGACCTCGCGGCGCAAAAAAGCGCGACCCCGGCGCAGGTGGCGCTGGCCTGGGTGATGACGCAGGGAGACGACATCTTTACGATCCCCGGCACGCGTCGAATCGAACGCCTGCGGGAAAACCTCGGCGCGCTGAACGTTCAATTCACTCCGGACGAACTGGCTGATATTCGAAGCCGTTTGCCACAGGAGACGGTTGGGTCGCGGTACTGACCGCCCAATGCCCGGATTGCGGAGATGAAAAAGCGACCCGCCGGGTTCGCGGCGGCTCGGAATCGGCGGCGGTCGCGACCGGCGCCGTTCTTGACATCGGGCGGTCGGCCACTAAGATCGGATTCGCCCTCGTGAATTGGCGAAAATCCCGATGAACACACGGTTTCACGTCATTACAGTTTATCTCGTCTGGATCGCCCTCGGCGCGACTTCGTCGGCGGTCCTCGGCGCTTGCGACAGCAGCTCGCAGGTGCGCGACGTGGTCGAAGACGTTTGCTATCAGAACTCCAACCCGCGACTCGGAAACGTGTTCTTCCTGCTCGGCGAACCGGGCAACGAAGTTCCCATCGCGTCGCCGCCGTCGATCAAACAGGGCGAGCGGGCGATCGTGCAACTCGAGTATTCCGACGAGGAGTGCAACCTCGAGGACGGAATTCTGTATTTCTCGATTGACGAAGTCTCGTGGCAGGAGAGCGCGAGCGCGCTACGCAATCTCGACGGCTGCTCCACGGTCGAGGAAGGCGACACGATCGGGTTCGAACTGCCGGTCGAGACCCTCGGTGAGGGCTGGCATTCGCTCGACATCTACGGCACGGACGTCTGCAACGACACCAGCGCGGTCGTCACCACGCAGTTTCGCGTCCTCTCGGGCGACTGAGTCCGGTTTCGTCCATATCTGGTAGGGAATTCCTCCGTCCGCCACTACCGGTAGTTTCGCCTAAGTCATTGATATAATTAGGGATTTCGGTGCGCCGCGGCTTGACCGGTCGAGGCCGGTTTGCTAGACTTCATTTGCGTGGCCGGAAAAGGGAAAAACCAGCAACGCAAAGCCCTTGGGGAGGGGCGGAACGAACGGACCGGGAAACCGGTCCGTTGCTCTTTGGTGCGACTCAAAAAAACTGGGTTTGCTCGAAATCAGGGACGCGGAACGCGGATGCGGGTCGTTCCCGCCGGTACCGCGACGACGCGGCCGTTGATCGTCATCGCACGGTCGTCCACGAGGGCTTCGCGGATGTCGAAGGGGAGCGTCCACGTCAACAGACGTGGCGCGGTCCGGTAGCTCGGTTTCATCGTCAGAACGATCTCGCCGCGCATCCCCTCGATCTCATACGAAACTGTGCCGAAGTGTGTGGGCGCGTTTGTCACGCCGATGCGTTTTCCCCATGAGAGCCATTCGGACGGCACGACGGGCGTGATCGCCAGAACGTCGCCTTCCTCGACAAGAAGCGCGTTACGCACGAAGAGTAGCCAGTCGGCGACCGCCCAACCGTGATGCCCGTCTCCCATGCACCCGCCGCCGGTTTGGGGATGAATCGCCTCCGGCCAGGTGCCCACCTGCGTCGCGCGATCGAGGAGATTTTGGGCGAGCGTCCACGCAGCCGCCTCGCGCCGGGACAGGTGCATCTGCGCCACGTGCAACGTCAGGTAGACGTTCACGCCGGCGTGCACCATGTCCTGAAAAAACCCGCCGTTGACGAAGCACTTTTCGCGAAGCTCCGTGAGCGTGTTTTCGACGATCGCCGAGCGCGGATCCATCAAACGCAGCGGATACACGCACGCGATCGAGCCGATGGCGCCGGAATCGAAACGGCGATAAGGACTCGCGGTCAGGATCGGCCGGCCGAGCCGCGTCTCGACATGGCGAAGGGACTTCATGATGTCCTCGCGGAAGGACTGCTCGTACTTTTCGAAGTCCAGCCACGGCGTGCGCTCGCCCAGCAGCTCCGCCGCCCAAGTTGCGTCGCGCAGGCCGGCGAGTCCCCACCAGTCGTCCCAATAGAAGTAATCGTTGGGACCCAGATGCTCCGCCGACGGACCCGGCGGTAGGAGCGACGAGTGCGGCGTGTCGGATTTCGTCGTCTGGCGCTTGTTTTCGATCCAGTAGGCGGCCTGACGAATCGAATCGAACATCGCGCGCAGAAAATCATGATCGCCGGTCATTCGTGCGTGCTCGACCAGTGTCCAGATTGCCTGGCCGTTCGAGTCCCACTCGCCTTCCTGAGACAGATAAAACCCGTCGCTCTTCTGTTTCGAGGGATAGTCGATCAGCTTGCGTCGCGCGCTGGCCGTGTAGCCCATCTTGTCGAGCGCCGCGACGAGAAACGCTGAATCGCGAAACCAGAAGTGGTGATAGGTCAACGGACCGGGATTGATCGTCTCGCCGTCGTCCAGAAGGCGCAGGTACGATTTGTTCAGCACGAACGATTGCGCGACGCGTTCGTCGGGCAACTCGACGTTCATGCCCTCATCGGCGATTTCATGCCACCGGCTTTTGGCGCGGGTGCGTTGATCGCGATAGTCGAACCGCCGCACCTCGCTGACGACGCGCATGGACCGAGGCGCGCCGTCGACCGGCATGACGACATTTCGATGCGCCACGGAACCCGGAGGTATCGAAAGTGCGTACTCGAGAAACGCCGACGCGAGGCCGCTGTCGCAACGCACCTCGGTCCGCGCGTCGGGCTTGTCGGCGAGTTGCGCGCAATCGCCGATGCGCAGATCGGAGCAGACGATGCGATCGGGCTCGGTCGTCGTCACCACGGCGATGCGGTCGTTCACAATGAGGTAGCCTTCGGGCAGATACCGAATGGCGTGGACGAGCGCCACACCCTCGGGATTGTACGGACGCACGGCGAAGCGCAAACGCACGTCCTGCGGCGTGTCGGAGAGATTTTGAACGCGAGCGCGGTGGAGCACGACTTCGTCGATGCCGCGCAGTCGTGTGGCGAATGTTTCGAGTTCGAGCAGCAGCGAGTCGCCCGAAATCAGTGTACGGATCATCGGCGCGGCGTCGATCGTCGATTGGCGAACGGTGTTCGCGCGGGACGGATAGATCGTCTCGCGCGGTCCTTCGACCCAGGTGTCGAGCGACCAGCCGTCCAGCCATGGTGTCACGAGCCCGCGAGGATCGACCACGGGCTCGATCTTGCCGTCGGTGGTGCCGATGCCCACCCAATTGCGGTGCGTGCAATTCAGGCCAACGGCCATGATGCGCGGGACGAAAGCGCGGTCGGTCGGGTCGTATTGGCGTTCGGCCCAATAGGGAAAGATCCAGTCGCGGTTGGACTGGAAAAACTGCGTGTTCATCACGCCGCGCGCTGCCTCGCGAGCCAGCATGCCGACGAGATCGGCGGGGATCGCGTGCTCGGACGGTTGCCCGAGCTTGGCGACATGTTCCAGGAGCGTCTTGGCCTGCGTCAGATGAAAACGCCCGAGAATCTTGTCGATGACGAAGTCCTTGATCCCCACGACGACTCTCCGGCCTGTTGCGTTGGGTTCGCGCTCGGCGTGTTGCTCAGCCTTCGTACTTGAAGAAACCTTCGCCTGTCTTCCGGCCGAGCTTGCCGGCCGCCACCATGTTCACGAGCAGCGGGCAGGGGCGGAACTTGGGATCGGCGAAGCCGGTGAAGAGCCGGTTCATGATCGAAAGGCACGTATCGAGGCCGATCAGGTCGGCGAGGGCGAGCGGCCCCATCGGGTGCGCCATGCCCAGCTTCATGACGGTGTCGATGTCTGTGGCGGTCGCGACACCCTCGTACAGGCAGAAGATCGCCTCGTTGATCATGATCATCAGAACGCGATTCGACACGAATCCCGGGTAGTCCTGCACGGTCACGGGGTCCTTGCCGACCGCTTGCGACATCTCGAAGATCGCCGAATGCGTCTCGTCGTCGGTGGCCAGACCGCGCACGATCTCGACGAGGCGCATCACCGGCACGGGATTGAAAAAGTGCATGCCGATGACCTTGTGCGGGCGTTTTGTCACCGCGGCGATCTCGGTGACGGACAGGCTCGACGTGTTGGTCGCCAGAATGGCGTCGGGCGCAAAGGAGGCATCGAGCCTCTGAAAGATCTGTTTCTTGATGGCGAGATTCTCGGTCGCGGCCTCGATCACGAGATTGCAACCTTTCGCCGCCTCTTCGATCGACGGCGCGGCGTGAATTCGGCCCATGACCGCAGCCTTCTGTTCCGCGGTCATTTTCTCTTTCTTGACGAGACGTTCGAGACCGCTGTCGATCCCCTTGAGTCCCTTTCGGATCAGGTCTTCAGAGATGTCGTGCAGGTGAACCGCGTGCCCGGCCTGAGCCAGCACCTGCGCGATGCCGTGGCCCATGATGCCCGCGCCGATGACGAGAACCGACTCGATTTTCATGGCGATCTTCCCCTTCAAAACCGGAATGATGCGACGTCGTCCAAAGAGGTCGCCAGTTTGTCCGAACCGGCGGCACAGGGCAAGACCGATTCGCCCGGATCGGGGACGAAGCGGAGGAGAAGTTTCGAGACCTTTCCGGCCATAGAAAAATTTCTAGTCCTTTCCCGAAAAATGTCGTATTCTCCTTTGCATATCGCGTTGTTCGCTCCCGCGTCGGAATTCGACGCGAAGCGCGGTCGTGGGGCATCCCGAGGCCACGGGGTCGGGTCACCGGGACTCAAACACCGTTTCGTCGAATCACATGAACCTGCTGACGCAACAGCTCGACTTTCTGTTCGGCGTGCAAGGGCTGGCTTTCGTCGTCCTGGCCTCCGGCAACTGGGTGCTGGCCGGTCGGGAGAGCGCCCGACACCCATGGGACTGGTTCGGGCTGACGTCGTTTTTCTGGGGACTTTGCCAGTGGCAGGATCTCATCAGTTGGAGCATCGGCGACGGGCGGATGTACAACGTCGTCCGCGTGGTTTTGTCGTCGATCGCGTGGTTTTCTTTGATCGAGTTCAACCGGCGTGCCCGCGTCACCACGGGCGACCGGCCGGTCCCCATCTGGATCTACGCGGTGTTCGCGATTCCCGCTTTTTCGGGCTACGCATTCGGGCCTTCGGCTCTGGACCTGACGTTTCACTTCGCCCTGGGCATCCCCGCGGGAATCTGGACGGTCTGGACGTTTCGGCGCATCGCAAACCGCGAGGCCGCGGGCCGGACGGCGCTCTGCGTCGCGATCGTCGCGTTCGCGATCTACATCCTGCTGGCCGTCATCGAGATTCCACTTTCGCCCTTCGACGAGGGCATTCACGCACTTCGAGTGCAGCCCGATCCCGTTTCGATCCTCCTTCGTTACGCTTCGACCGGAGCGGCGGTGGTCGTCGCGGCGGCCATGTGGAAATTTTTGCGGTTCTCTTATTTTTCGGACGTTCGCGTTCGAAAAATTCTGCCATACGAAAACGCCCTCGTCTGGTCGGTTCCGCTGATTCTTGTCTTCGGCTGGATCGCGACAACGTACGCCGAAAAATCGATCGTAGCCCGCGAGATGGAACAACTTCAGGAAGCCGCGAACATCATTGCGGAAGAATCGGAATGGACGAACGTCTCCGAGCTCAACGCGTCCGAGGCCGATCTTGGCGGGCCGGTCTACGGCCGGATCAAGCAGCGGCTCACGTCGCTTCGAAGCGCCGTCAAACAGTGTCGATTCGTGTATCTCATGCGGCGTACCGGCGACCAAATCGTCCTCCTTGCCGACTCTGAACCCGCCGAATCGCCCGACTTCTCACCGCCCGGTCAAGTGTATGCCGAAGCCCCGAAGGCAATATTCCCGCTGTTCGAGACCGCGGGGCGTCTTTCGCTCCGGTATGAAGACCGATGGGGACGATTCGACTCGGCGTTCGTCTCGCTCGTCGATCGGCAAACCGGCGCCGTGGTCGCGGTCGTGGGAATCGACATCGAAGCCGAACGACTCGACCAAATGGCTCGTGAGGCTCGACTTCTGCCGCTGGTCGTCACGCTGCTCTTCGCCGGACTCGTCGTCACGTTCTTGATGGCAAAGCAGCACGATGCCCGGGCGCAGTGGCTTCTTGCACAGGCCGAGGAGTCTATGACGGCCCTGCTCGACAATATCCCGGAAACCGCATGTCTCGTGGACATTCGCGGCCAGGTGCTGGCGTGCAACTCCGAGATGCGGCGACGGGAACTGAAGGACGTCGCCGACCACTCCGATGTAAATCTCCCTCGCCTCGTTCCAGCTTTTCGGGATTTCTGGACCGGGGAACAGTGGAGCGGACTCAAATCCGGCACTCCCGGAAGATTTCTCGTTCATGAGGAAGATCGAGAGATCGACTACCGCGTGCAGCCCGTCATCGACGAGGCCGCGCGCGTGAGTCGTCTGGCCATTCTCGGAATCGACCTGACCGAACGGCTGCGGATCGAAGAGGCGCTGCGCGCGGGTGAGGAGCGCTTTCGCGACATGGCGCTTTCGAGCGCGGACTGGATGTGGGAGGTCGACGCATCCGGCAAATACACCTTCGCATCCGGACGTGTCGAGGATGTGCTCGGGTATCGACCGGACGAGGTGATCGGCAAATCACCGTTCGAGTTCATGGATGCAAGTGAGTCGAAACGGATTATCCCCATTTTTCAGGATATCGCCGACCGGCGCGCACCGATCGTCGATCTCGAGAACCGATGCCGACATCGCGACGGCAGCGCGGTCGTCGTCGTTACGAACGGCGTTCCGATCGTGTCGGCAGACGGCGTATTGCTCGGTTATCGCGGCGTGGACAAGGACATCACCGCGCGAAAATTCGCCGAGCAAGCCCTACGTGACAGCGAGGAACGTTTCCGGGCGCTCGCCGAGAACTCGCCGGACGTCATCATGCGTTTCGACCGCGAAGGCCGGCATCTCTACGTCAATCCGGCCGTCAGGCGATTCGCCGGATTTGCGCCGGCGGACTTTGTCGGAAAGACGCACCGGGAAATGGGCTTCCCCGAGGATCTTTGCACTCTGTGGGAGCAGACGATTCGGCGCACGTTCGAGCAGGGAGGTATTGAACGCATCGAGTTCGATCTTCCCGACGGCGCGGCCATCGATTGGCTTCTCGTTCCGGAGTTCGACGCATCGGGAGCGGTCACGCATGTCATGACGTCGGCGCGCGACATCACGGCGAGAAAAATGGCGGAAGAAGCGCTGCGCACAACGCTGGACCGACTGGAACAAATGGTCGCCGAGCGAACGGAGAAGCTGCGCAAGGCGAATGAACAGCTCGAGGCGGAGGTCGCGGAGCGCCGCCGGATCGAGATTGCACTGAGGCGAAGTGAAGAGCGCTTCCGTTCGCTCGTGGAAACGAATAACGACTGGATCTGCGAAATCACCGTTTCGGCCGAATTCACCTACAATAGCCCGCAAGTGGAACGCCTGCTGGGTTACGAGCCCGAGGAACTGATCGGCAAGCCGTTCGATCTCATCCTATCGCCGGACGAAGCCGCGCGGTTTCGTCGTCACTTCGACTCCGTGGCGAGCATCGGCGGGCGGATGAAAGGTTTCGAGTGGACGGCGATCTCGCGCGAGGGGCGCAACGTCGTCTTCGAAACGAATGCCGAGCCGTTTTTCGATGAGGGTCGGCTCTTGCGGGGATACCGCTCGATTCACCGTGATGTCACGGAACGCAAGGTCGCGGACACCGCGCTGCGCGACAGCGAAGAACGTTTTCGCCAGCTCTTCGAGGGCGTCACCGACGCGCTCTTCGTACACGAAATCCGCTCCGACGGATCGCCGGGGCGGTTCGTCGAGGTCAACGATCAGGCGTGCCGTCGGTTGGGATATTCGCGGGAGGAGTTGCTGCGGATGGGTCCGCGCGAGATCGATGCGCCGCCGCCCGAAGGGAACGAACTCACCCCGATCGGCCAGCAGTTGCGCGCGGGGCGGTTCCTCACTTTCGAGCAGGTTCACGTCACCCGGGACGGGCGACGTATTCCGGTCGAGATCAGTTCCCGCGTATTCGAGCTCGCCGGTCGATCGATGGTCATGTCGATCGCCCGTGACATCTCTCAGAGAAAAAATGCCGAGCGCGCCCTGCGGGAGAGCGAAGAGCGATTCCGCATGCTTACCGAGGAGTCGCTCACCGGCGTGTTCCTGCAGAATGAGGGTCGGTTGACCTAGTCCAAGCGCCGGCTCGCCCAGATGCTCGGATATCGGCCCGAGGACATCCCGGTCAAGCTCGGCACACAAGTTCTGGATTTTGTGCATCCGGGCGATCGCGACCAGGTTCGCGAAAATCTCGAAGAGCGCGCGCGGGGCGGAAATCCACCTCGCGAGTACGAGTGCCGCATGCTCGGAGCCGACGGGAAATCGGTCTGGGTCGCCATGCTCGTGTCCCAGATTTTCCACGACGGACTCTCCACCACGATCGGCCACGTCGTGGATGTGACCGAACGTAAACGCGACGACGAACGGCTGCGTTTTCTGTCATATCACGATCCGCAAACCGGCCTGCGGAACCGCACCTTCTTCGAGGAATTGATGGAGCGCTACTCCAATGGCGAGCGGATGCCGGGACCGGTCTCCATCGTCGTCGCCGACATCGACGGGCTCAAGGTGGTGAATGACACCTTCGGTCACCGCGCCGGGGACGAACACATCGCCACCGTCGCGCGCATGCTCGCCGATACCTTCAACGGGACGAACGAGGTGTGCCGGGTCGGCGGCGACGAGTTCTGCGTCGTCATGCCGGACACGCCGGTCGACCTCGTCAGTCTTCGCGTGACGGAGGTGCTGGAACGCGTCAAGCGCTTCAACTCGCGGTCGCCGCGCATCCCGATCAGCATCTCGATCGGTCACTCGACGTCGCACGGCGCGCACGAGAGCGTCTTCGAGATCTACCAGCGCGCCGACGACAACATGTATCAATACAAGCTCACCCAGATCGAGAGCCCGAAGAGCCGCGTCATCGACATCCTGCTCATGGCGCTCGCCGAACGCGACTTCGTCCTCCAGGGGCATGTCGAGCGGATGGTGCACATGGTGGGGCGCATGGCGGAGTTGGTGGGTCTTCCGGATCACCGACGGCGGGATCTGATCCTGTTCGCGCGGGTCCACGATCTGGGCAAGGTCGGGATTCCCGACGAAATTCTCTTCAAACCGTCGGTCCTGACGCCCGAGGAGTACGCGAAGATCAAGATGCACGTTCAGATCGGTCACAAGATCGCCAGCCGTTCGCGGGAACTCGCGCATATCGCGAATCTCGTGCTGCATCACCATGAGTTTTGGGACGGCAACGGATACCCGAACCGGCTTCGCGGCGAGGAGATTCCCCTCGAATGTCGGATCCTCGCCATCGTGGACGCTTACGATGCGATGACGCAGACGAGGCCGTACAGCGCCGGTCGGACACACGACGAGGCGCTCGACGAGCTGCGCCGCTGCTCCGGACGGCAGTTCGACCCGCGATTGGTGGACGTGTTCATCGAGATGTTGCGGACCATGCCGACGCCGACGCCACCGCCGGAGGTCGGCGAAGGGCATATCGTGAACTGATCGGCGCCACCTCGGGAAACAGGGGCATGGCGACCAAGTGGGAAATCGGTGAAAATCGACTTTGGAGGGGCTGTCCGCCGTCGCGCGGGATTGACAGCAAACCCGGAAATCCTTAAGAAAAATCAAGGAATTCGGGGAATTTTCCAGCGTCCGCTCCATGCGCCCCTTCCTGGCCGAGGCTCCCTTGGAAATCGACGAATCCCAGGCGCTCGAAGCGTCGGCAAGGCTTCTGGACCGGCAGCGGATCGCTGTTCTTTCCACGAGCGATCTGGGACATCCGCACACGACGCTGATCGTCTTCGCCTCGGGCGAGGATCTGCGCACGCTCGTGTTTTTCGTCGATCGCGAACACCAGACCTATCGTAATCTCAAGGCCGACGGCCGAGTATCGCTGATGATCGATTCCCGGATCGGGGCGGACGACGTGTGGAACGTGGAGGCGTTGCGCATCAACGGCGTGGCGTGGGAGCTGAAGGTGGGACCCGAACGCGACCGGCTCCGTGGGCGGTATTTGGAAAAGAACCCCGATATGGCGTCGTTCGCGGCCGAAATCACCACCGCGATGTTCAAGGTCACGGTGGATGCGGCGAGATACATCCGAAATTTTTCCGAATCGTTCGACGTCGGGATTTGACCCCGGCGAAATCCCGTTGAAAATGCTTGGGCTTGGGCTTGG
The DNA here is from genome assembly GCA_020845895.1 of Deltaproteobacteria bacterium. Lineage (NCBI taxonomy): Bacteria > Pseudomonadati > Myxococcota > Myxococcia > Deltaproteobacteria bacterium. Next base: position 43,211 of record JADLEX010000102.1, read on the forward strand.
GTGGGGACGGTTCCTGGGCGGCTTTGATGTGACCTGAGTTGAAGCGGTTTATCCGCAGGGGGTGAGCACATGGCGAAATACGTTTACCAGTTCGGAGGCGGTCGGGCCGACGGCAAGGCCGAGATGAAAAACCTCCTGGGCGGCAAAGGCGCCAACCTCGCAGAGATGAGCAATCTCGGCATTCCGGTTCCCGCCGGATTCACGATCACGACCGAGGTCTGCACTTACTACTATCGCAACAGGAACTCGTACCCGGCCGAACTCGAGGCACAGGTCAACACCGCGCTGGCCGCGGTCGAGAAGATCATGGGCCGCACGTTCGGCGATCCGGACAACGCTCTGCTCGTTTCAGTGCGCTCCGGCGCGCGCGCGTCGATGCCCGGCATGATGGACACCGTCCTCAACCTCGGTATCAACGACGCGATCGTGAAGGGGCTCTCGAAGCGGAACGAAAGAACCGCGTGGGACTGCTATCGGCGTTTCGTGCAGATGTACGGCGACGTGGTGCTCGGCCTGCGCCCGGTGGAGAAGACCGAGATCGATCCCTTCGAGGCGATCATCGAGCACGTCAAGCACAAACGCCGGATCACGCTGGATCTCGACATGACCGTCGGGGATCTTCAGGAACTCGTGCGGCTGTTCAAGATCGAGATCAAGAAGCGCACGGGTCGCGATTTTCCCGAGGAACCTCGCGCGCAGCTCTGGGGCGCCATCGGCGCGGTCTTCGGGTCGTGGATGAACGACCGGGCGAAGGTCTATCGCCGACTCAATCGCATACCCGAGGACTGGGGCACGGCGGTCAATGTGCAGGCCATGGTGTACGGAAACATGGGCGACGACTGCGCCACCGGTGTTGGGTTCTCGCGCGATCCCGCCAGCGGCGCCAAATTGCTCTATGGCGAATACCTGACGAACGCGCAGGGCGAGGATGTCGTCGCGGGCACGCGGACGCCCAAACCGATCGAGCAGTTGAAAAAGGAAATGCCGGCCGCCTACAAGGAACTCGACGCGATCGTTTCCAAGCTCGAACGGCATTACCGCGACATTCAGGACATCGAGTTCACCATCGAAGCCGGGCGCCTGTGGATGCTTCAATGCCGCGTCGGCAAGCGCACGGGCTTCGCCGCGTGCCGGATCGCCGTCGATCTGGTCAAGGAGCGTCTCGCGACGCCCGAAGAGGCGCTGGTGCGTCTCGTGCCCGACGCCAACGCCCTCGACCAGTTGCTCAAACCGGTCTTCGATCCCAAGGACAAGAACCGCGCGAAGAACGAAGGGCGCCTTGTGGCCAAGGGACTTGCGGCCGGGCCCGGAGCGGCCTGCGGACGCATCGCGTTCCACGCCGAGGACGCGGTGGCGCTGGCGGCGAAGGGCGAGCCGGTCGTGCTCGTGCGCATGGAAACCAGTCCCGAGGACATCCGCGGCATGAACGCGGCGCTGGGCATCCTCACGGCGCGCGGCGGGCAGACCTCGCACGCGGCGCTCGTCGCGCGGCAGATGGGAAAGGTGTGCGTCGCCGGGTGTTCGGAACTCGTCATCAATTACGCGACGGGCAAGATGAACGTGAAAGGCAAGTCGCTTCGCGCGGGCGACTTCATCAGCATCGACGGATTCACCGGCGAGGTGATGGTCGGCAAGGTCATGGTCATGCCGTCGGAGGTGAAGCAGGCGCTCTTCGGCAAGGGCCAGGCCGCCGCCAAGGCGCGCAAGTCCATCACCTTCCAGGCCTACGACCAGCTCATGAAATGGGCCGATCGGCATCGTCGCCTGCGCATCCGCACCAACGCCGACCAGCCGGATCAAGCGGCCGAAGCGGTCGTCTACGGAGCGGAGGGCATCGGTCTGTGCCGTACCGAGCACATGTTCTTCGGCGGCGACCGAATCATCGCCGTTCGCGAGATGATCATCGCCGACGATTTGCGAGGTCGCGAGAAGGCGCTCGCAAAGCTTCTCCCGTATCAGCGCAAGGATTTCGTGGGCATCTTCCGCGCGATGGGCGCGCGTCCGGTCACGGTCCGGCTGCTTGATCCGCCCCTGCACGAGTTCCTGCCCCACACGAAGAAAGAAGTCGAAGAGCTCGCGCGCGTTGTCGGCCTGCCGGCAAAGCTCGTCGCGAACAAGGTGCAGGCGCTGCACGAGGCGAACCCGATGCTCGGCCACCGGGGTTGCCGCCTCGGCATCACCTATCCTGAGATCTACCTGATGCAGGTGCGCGCAATCGTCGAGGCCGCCATCGCGGTGCGTAAGAGGTATCGCGTGGCGTGCGTGCCCGAGATCATGATTCCGCTCGTCGGAACGTACAAGGAACTGGCGATCCTGCGAGAACGCACGGAGGCGCTGGCGCGTGACATCCTGAAGAAGGCCAACGCGAAGATTGACATTCCTATCGGCACCATGATCGAACTGCCGCGCGCGGCGGTCACGGCCGACCGCATCGCGACGGTGGCCGACTTCTTCAGCTTCGGAACGAATGATCTGACGCAGACGACCTTCGGTCTCTCGCGAGACGACGCGGGCAAGTTCCTGCCGTTCTACGTCGAAAACGACATCCTGCCCGAGGATCCCTTCGTCTCGATCGATGTCGACGGCGTCGGCGCGCTCGTGGCGATGGGGGTCGAAAAAGGTCGTTCCGTCAACGCCAAACTCAAGGTCGGCGTTTGCGGTGAGCACGGCGGCGACCCGCTGAGCGTGCACTTCTTCCACAAAACCGGGCTCGATTACGTGTCCTGCTCGCCGTCGAGACTGCCGATCGCGCGTCTGGCGGCGGCGCAGGCGGCCATCGCGAATCGATAAAGGGCAAAAACATGGCGACGATAGAGACGATCAGGGCGCGGGAGATTCTCGATTCCCGCGGCAATCCCACGGTGGCGGCGTGCGTCGTGCTCAGCGACGGCTCGCGCGCGGAGGCGATGGTGCCGTCGGGTGCGAGCACCGGCAGCCACGAGGCGGTGGAACTGCGTGACGGCGACAAGTCGCGCTATTTGGGCAAGGGCGTGCTGAAGGCGGCGGCGAACGTCAACGACCGGATCGCGCCGCGCCTGCGCGGAATGGACGCGTCGGCTCAGGAGGAGATCGATCGCGCGATGATCGAACTCGACGGAACGCCCAACAAGGGATCGCTCGGCGCGAATGCGATTCTTTCGGTCAGCATGGCCGTGGCGCGCGCGTACGCCATGTCGGCCGGCGTCGAGTTGTTTCGGTCGATCACGCGCAGCGACGAGGCGACGCTGTTGCCGGTGCCGATGATGAACGTGATGAACGGCGGGCAGCACTCGACAAACAACGTGGACATCCAGGAGTTCATGATCGTCCCGGCGGGTGCGCCGAATTATCGGGAGGCGCTTCGTTACGGCGCCGAGGTGTTCCACGCACTCAAGAAGGTACTGGTGGAGAAGGGTTACAGCACCGGCGTGGGCGACGAGGGCGGTTTCGCCCCGGACTGCAAGAACAACGAGGAACCGCTTCAACTCATCACGACCGCGATCGAAAAGGCGGGGTTCCGCCCGGGCGAGGACGTGTATTTCGCGCTCGACGCGGCGGCATCCGAGTTCTACCGCGACGGCGCGTACACCCTCGAAGCGCAGGGGATGAACCGCGTTTCTTCGGAGGAGGTCGTGGCGTTTTACGAGCAACTCGTCGGCAAATATCCGATCCTCTCGATCGAGGATGGACTCTCGGAGGACGACTGGGCCGGTTGGAAACATCTGACCGACCGGCTCGGCAAGAAGATCCAACTCGTCGGCGACGATCTGTTCGTGACGAATCCGGTGCGCCTCGCCGAGGGCATCGACAAGCAGATCGGCAACAGCATTCTCATCAAGCTCAACCAGATCGGCACCGTGACGGAAACGGTCGACGTCATCCGGCTCGCGTCGAAGAACTCCTACACGCAGGTCGTGTCCCATCGCTCCGGCGAGACCTGCGATACGTTTCTGGCGTCGCTGTCGGTGGCCTGCAACACGGGGCAGATCAAGACGGGCTCGCTGTCGCGCTCCGAACGTCTCGAAAAGTACAACGAGCTGTTGCGGATCGAGGAGGAACTCGGCGCGCGGGCGCGCTGGATCGGCCTGAACGCGTTTCCGCGATAAATCTCGTTTATCAAATTGAAAAAGGACGCCGGTTCGCCGGCGTCCTTTTCGCGTCTGGTTGATCGTCAGATGGCGGCGAGCGCTTCGTCGAGATCCGCGATGAGATCCTCTTTCGCCTCGATACCGATGGACAGCCGGATGTTCGCGGGCGTGATTCCCGCCGCTTTTCGGGCCGCCGCCGTCATCGATGCGTGGCTCATGGTCGCGGGGATCTCGACGAGCGAATGCACACCGCCGAGCGATTCGGCGAGGGTGAAGAGCTTCGTGCGCCGCACGAACGAATCGGCCGCCTTTGCGCCGCCCGCGATGTCGAACGACATCATGCCGCCCGGTCCCGCCATCTGCCGTCGCCCGAGATCGTATTGGGGATGATCCTCGAGCCCCGGATAGTAAACGTGCTTCACCTTGCGATGGTTTGCGAGAAAATCCGCCACGGCCTGAGCATTTTCCTGATGGGCCGCCATGCGCAGCGGCAGCGTCTTGATCCCGCGCAGCACAAGGTAGGCGTCGAACGGCGAGCACGCGGTGCCGAGCGCGTTGGTGAGATAGGCGATCTCTTCGCCGCGTTTCGCGTCGCGCGTGATGATTGCGCCGCCCACGACGTCGCTGTGACCGTTCAGGTACTTCGTCGTCGAGTGCACGACGACGTCCACGCCCAGGTCGAGCGGGCGCTGGAGCACCGGCGTGCAGAACGTGTTGTCGGCGATGGTGACGAGCTTCTTCTTCCGCGCGATTTCCACCACCGCCGCGATATCGACGATGTTGAGCAGAGGATTGCTCGGCGACTCGATCCAGATGCCGCGGGTGGAGGGCCGAATCGCGTCACGGACGTTTTTCGGATCACGCATGTCGACGAAGCTGACGTCGATGCCGTGCCGATTCGCAACCGACGAGAGTAGACGAAACGTTCCGCCGTAGATGTCGTGACCGGCGATGAGATGGTCGCCGGCGCGGAACATGAACAGCACCGTCGTGATCGCCGACATGCCGGTGCACGTCGCGCGAGCGAGCGCACCGCCCTCGATGGCGGCGAGATTTTCCTCGAGCGCGGTGCGTGTGGGGTTGCCCGAACGGGTGTAGTCATACCCGGTCGTCTTGCCCGGCTCGACGAAGGCGAAGGTGGACGTGGGGTAGATCGGCGTGGCGACCGAACCCCAAGCGGGGTCCTTCTTCGCGCCGGTGTGCACGCACGTCGTGCTGAACCGATAGCTCTTGGGTTTCGACATCGTCGAATCTCCAATTCAGGAAGTGTCGAAAAGCCGCGTCTGGTATCACGGCTTGATGGATCGGATCAAGCGGTGCGGATCACGCCGCCGGAATCGCGAAGCCTGGGCGACGCGAAGAAATCGACGAATCCGCAGACGTAGAGCGTCCAGATGATGCGATAGAGCTGCTGCGTCGAAATGCGCATGGTGATCGCGATGTTGCGGTATTCGACGTCGGCGACGCGAATGCTGTTCCAGATGCGATCCACGTGTGGAGCGATGCGCAGTTCGTGGACCGGAAAGAATGGAATGTCGGGCAGCCCGACATACCTCCGCTCCACATCCTCGCGGCGCTCTTCCGCGGGCAGGTAGTCGTAGTTCTTCCAGTACACGTTGAACAAGAGCCGCGGCAGACGGACATCAGACGGCCGGAAGTGCTCGCGGAGGTTCTCCACGTCGGTAAAAGTCCAGACGCCGCCGGTCCACGCCAGCAGTTCGCCGAGTTTCAGCTCAACCTGGATTTTCAGGTACTTCTTGACTTCCTGCGGCCCGAGCACGCCGATTTCGATCAACGCGTCGCCCTGCAGAATTCCCTTTGCCTTGCGCAATTCCAGCGAGCGAAGGACCTCGTCTTCCTGGATGCGCCCGACACGCTGAAGAATGCGGCCCAGGCATTCGCCGGGATTGAAGGGGCGGGACGTCACCTGAAGCAGGTCTCCGTGCTCGAAGTAGAGGCTCTTGCACCGACCACCCGTCGTCACGAAACGCAGGACCCCGCTGCGTCGTTCGTGGTGCGTTTCGCCGATGATCCTGGCAGCGTCGTCGGGCGTCCAGGGTTTGCCGATCAATTGCTCCGCGAGTTCCTCGCGCCGCGAAGGTTCGCGCACGGCGCGGACGGGCTCGGCCCGTTTCTTTCTTCGAGATTCCTCGGCGCGGGGCGCGTATGAAGGGAGTCGGATCAGGTCGAGCGCGATGAGATGCTCGACCGCGTCCTCCATGTCGCCGATCGAAACGTGCAGCGATTCTCGGATGATCCCCAGAGACGCGAGGCCGTTGACGCGCGCAAGGATGGCGGTCTGCGTCGTCGACAGCATGACGCTCAGGTCGGCGAAGTCGACGTCGGTATTGAGAGTCGGAACGCTGTCCCAGTCGCGAATCACGCCAAACTCGTCGTGCGGGCGGTTAAGAGCTTCTGAATAGCAACCGGTGCGAGGCCTGTAAAGGACCGCACCAAGTTTCCGGCATATCCCGACAGATGCATTCGCCGAGTCGTTGCGCGCCATGGGGATTCCCACTACGCTCAAAATCCCCTTTCGTTCAGGACAAGGAATGGTTCGCGAGAGAATCCAAAAGTTGTGGCGAGTCGTCTGGCATGGGTTCTGGGCCGCGTGCTATCGAGTCGTCGAGCGGCGAGCGCATCACAACAGCGTGGTCATTCGAATCGAAGGCGCTTACCCCGAGGTCGTGCCCTTCTCGGTTTGGCGATATTTCCGGCGCGATCGGCGCGATTTCGCGCGACTGGTCGAAAGCCTTCGCCTCGTCGCGGCCGATCCGAAGATCGAGACCCTGGTGATCGTCGTCTCGCACGGTCGCATGGGTCTCGCGCGGACGCAGGAGACGGCGCGACTCGTGCGGGCCGCGCGCGCGGCGGGAAAAAAGACCATCGCCGTGATCGAGTCCGGCCATACGCCGGACTACGCGATCGCCGCGCAGTGCGAACGCGTGGTCATCGTGCCCGGGGCATTGCTCTTCGTCACGGGACTCGCGTTCGAATCGCTCTTCGTCAAGGATCTTCTCGATCATCTCGACGTCGAGCCGGATCTCCTCCATGAGGGTCGCTACAAAAGCGCGGCGGAAACGCTCATGCGTTCCGGCCCCTCGCGCGATGCCGACCGCATGATGAAGGAGCTGCTTGCCGACGTTCATCGCGAGTTGATCGACCTGATCGCCGCGGGGCGCGGCGTGGACGCTGCCCGCGTGTGCGAATGGCTCGACGGCGGTCCGTACGGATCCTCCGACGCGAAGTCCGGCGGACTCGTCGACGACGTCGCTTACTGGGACGAAGTGCGTTCGGGGCTTGGCTTCGACAACGGCAAGAGGCGGTTCATCGCCTCTCATCGTCATCATCGAATCCACGCCGCCGTGGAACGTCACGAGGCGCTGGCGAAGTCCGCGCCGGTCGTTGCGGTCGTGACGGCGGCGGGTCCGATCGTGGATCGGTCCGGCCGGCAAAGCGGAGCGCAGATCACACCGAAGGCGCTCGGTCGCGTGCTGCGCGCGCTGCGACGGGACGACGACGTCAAGGCGGTGGTTCTTCGCGTGGCGTCTCCCGGCGGTTCGGGTTCGGCGAGCGATCTCATTCATCGCGAGCTGATGCGGCTGAAAAAGAAGAAGCCGCTCGTCGTATCGATGGGCGACGTGGCCGCGTCGGGCGGGTACTACCTCGCCATGGCGGGAGATGTCGTTTTCACCGAATCGGCCTCGCTCACGGGTTCGATCGGCGTCATCTCCGGAAAGGTCTCGCTGCGCGGACTGTACGACCGTATCGGCGTGAAAAAGACCGTGTATCGCGGGGGCGAGAACGCAGCGATCATGTCGGATTACGGGACGTTTTCGGACGGCGAGCGAAAACGGATGAAGGCGCTCAATCGCGAATTCTACGATTTGTTCAAGTCGCGCGTCGCGTCGTCGCGGCAGATGTCGGTCGAAGAGGTCGAGGAACGCGCGCAGGGGAGAGTCTGGAGCGGAGCGGCGGCCGTCGAGCGACACCTCGCGGATCGGATCGGCGGGCTGAACGAGGCCATCAACGAGGCGATCCTTCGCGCGAAAGCCGGTCCCCTCGCGCTGGTCGAGCACGTCCACTACGTTCGTGAGCCTTGGATGTCGTTCGGATCGCTGCCCATCGCGAGGGAAATGTCGTCGGCAGTGGCGGCGCTCGGCGATCTCGTCGGCGAGTGGTCGGCGTTGTACGAGGAACTCTCGCTCGTGCGACCGGAACCGACGTGCCTGGCAGTCTCCCGTCCGCGACCCGTCGATTCGGACGAGTGGTGAGTCGCAGGCTTTAGTCGTCGCGACCCATCCCCGAGAGCAGTACGAGCCGCACCAGTTCGATGATCGCCACCAGCGTGGCCGCGACGTAGGTCATGGCCGCCGCCGAGAGCACCTTCTTCGCGCCGCCGATTTCGCTCTCCACGAGAATGCCGGTGTCCGACAGCACGCGGATCGCACGAGCGCTGGCGTTGAATTCCACGGGCAGGGTCACGAGATGGAAGAGCACGGCGAACGCGTAGAGGACGATGCCGATCTTGAGCAGGATCGGAATCTGGAAAAGGAACCCGCCGATGACGAGCGGCCACAGCAGCGTGCTGCCGAGACTCGCCACGGGCACGAGCCGGGAGCGGATCGCCAGCGGAACGTAACCCTGCGCGTGCTGCAGGGCGTGTCCGGCTTCATGTGCGGCCACGCCGACCGCCGCGAGCGAGTTGCTGTTGCCGACGTCGGGGGACAAACGCAACACGCGGTCGCGCGGGTCGTAGTGGTCCGAGAGCTTGCCGTGGATGCCCTCGATGCGCACGTCGTGCAACCCGGCGCGGTCGAGCACCATGCGCGCCGCCTGCGCGCCGGTCAGGCCACGGGCCGACGGGACCTTGGACCACTTCTTGAAACTCGAATTGACGCTCCACTGAGCCCAAATGCCCAGGAGAATCGCGGGGATGAGCAGAACGAAGGTCGGATCGTAGAACACGGAACACTCCTTGCGGCCGGATCGCCCCGAACCGTCTGACACAAAGATAAGTCTCGCGGTTCCAAAGTCAAACCTCGAACGTAGGGAAACTGACGCGGCGTTGAAGACATGCGGGACCGCGTGCTAGTTTTCGGGCACGAGGACGCCGATGGAAACGCACGAAGCGCGATTGCGCGCGACCGAACTTCGCCACGCGATCGCCCGTCACAACGACCTGTATTACCGTCAGGACGCACCCGAAATCAGCGATGCGGAGTACGATGCGCTAATGCGAGAGCTCGCGGATCTCGAGGCGCGGTTTCCGGACATTGCCACGCCCGACTCGCCGACGAAGATCGTCGGCGCGAGGCCGTCCGAAAAGTTCGAGAAATTCACGCACGCGCTGCCCATGCTTTCGCTCGCCAACGCGATGAACGCGGGCGAGCTGCGCGAGTTCGATGCCCGGGTCCGGCGGCAATTGGATTGGGGTTCCGAAACGCCGATCGACTACGTCGCCGAACTCAAGATCGACGGATTGGCCGTGGAACTCGCCTACGAAAATCGTCGCCTCGTCGCGGGGTCCACGCGCGGCGACGGCACGATCGGCGAACTCATCACGCGAAACCTTCTCACAATCGCGGCGATTCCTCGCGAGCTTCCGTCCGATGCGCCGGACCTGCTCGATGTGCGCGGCGAGGTGTACATTCGCAAGAGCGACTTCGCGGCGATGAACGCCCGCCGCGAGGAGGAAGGCGAGCCGACCTTCGCGAATCCGCGCAATGCCGCTGCCGGGTCGCTGCGTCAGTTGGACCCGGCCGTGACGGCGTCGCGGCCGTTGGCAATATTTTTATATGGGATCGGTCGCACCGGTGACCTGCGGCTCGACTCACACGAGGACTGGCTTCGCCGCCTTTCGGCGTGGGGTTTCCCCGTCAATCCCGAGCGCCGGCTTTGCCGGGGAATCGACGAGGCGGTGGAATATTACGAGTCGATCCCCTCGATCCGCGGCGACCTGCCGTTCGACATCGACGGCGTCGTCGGCAAGGTGAACCGGCTCGATCTTCAGGAACGGCTCGGCATCCTGTCACGCAGTCCGCGATGGGCGATCGCCGCGAAGTTTCCCGCGCAGCAGGTCCAAACGGTCGTCGAGGCGATCGACATTCAGGTGGGGCGCACGGGGGCGCTGACTCCGGTGGCGAGACTGACGCCCGTGGCTGTCGGCGGCGTGACCGTGTCGAACGCATCGCTGCACAATCAGGACGAGATCGACCGGCTCGACGTGCGGGTCGGCGACACGGTGGTGATCCAGCGCGCGGGAGACGTCATCCCCGAGGTGGTGTCGGTCGTCACCGAATCACGGCCATCGGAAGCGGTCCCATTCTCGATTCCCGATTCCATTTCGCATCATTGTCCGGTCTGCGGATCGGAGATCGTACGGCTGCCGGACGAGGTGGCATGGCGATGCGTGGGATCTGCGTGTCCCGCGAAACGGATCGAGAGCCTCTGCCACTTTGCGTCGAAAAACGCGATGAACATCGACGGACTTGGCGAAAAACTGATCCGGCAAGTCGTGGAGAGGGGGGTCGTGCAAAGCCCGGCGGACATCTATCGCCTCACGCGCGAACAGTGGGCCGGTTTGGATCGCATGGCCGACAAAAGCGCCGAGAATCTCCTCGCGGCGATTGCGGCCACGAAGTCGACGACACTGCGACGATTCATTTTTGCGCTCGGCATCCGACATGTCGGCGAAGCGACGGCGAAGGCGCTGGCGGACGCATTCGGGTCCATTCACGCCGTCATGGACGCGACGACCGAGCAACTGGCGTTCGTTCCGGACATCGGTCCGATCGTCGCGGCGTCGATTCGCGGATGGTTTGAAGATCCCGGTAACCGACAACTTGTCCTGGACCTGCTCGCTCTGGGCATTGCGCCCGCGTGGGAAAAGACTCGAACCGTCGGTCGGCTTGCCGGGAAGACCATGGTGCTGACCGGGACTCTGGCTTCCATGGACCGTGGCGAGGCCAAACAGCGACTCGAAGCCCTCGGCGCGACGGTCGCCGGCAGCGTGAGCAGGAAGACCAGCGTGGTCGTCGCCGGCGAGTCCGCGGGATCGAAACTCGACAAGGCCCGCGAACTCGGCATCGAAATCTGGGACGAAGAGCGGCTCTTGCGCGAAATTGGTTCGGAGTGAGCGCGAAAGGCGGATTGAATAAAATGGATGCCGCGCATCTGGTGATCTCGGGCCGAGTGCAGGGGGTCTGGTATCGCGCAAGCGCGCGCGAAGCGGCAATGCGAATCGGTGTCACCGGTTGGGTACGCAATCTGCCGAACGGCGATGTCGAAGCCTTCGCCGAAGGGGGTCGTGACGACGTGGAACGCTTCATCGAATGGTGCCGCCAAGGGCCGCCGCACGCACGGGTCGAACGCGTCGACGTCAGGCGGACGGAACCTGAACGTCACGCCGCGTTTCAGATCCGCTGATGCTCGGCGCCCTCAACGTCCGCACCCAAGCCCTGCTGCTCACCGCGCTGATCGCGGCGATGCTGGCGATCGTGGTTTGGACGCGGAAAGAGCGCAGCCGCACCACGCTGCCGTTTTCAATTTTCAATGGCGTCATCGTCGCGTTCGCGTCGTCGTACGTCGGCGTGAAAATCACCGGCGACCACAACTTTCTGCGGGCAATGGTCTGTGCCGCGGCGTTCGTCGTCCCGAGCTATCTTTATCTTATCTACAGCTACGTCATGACGCCGGTGCGCTGGCTCGACGCGGTGCTTGTCGCGCTCTTCGGAGCGGCGGCGGTATTCTCCGTCTCCGCGTTCATTCCTCAGTTCGACACGGCGATTCGGCTGGTCTCGTGGTTTCCGCCGGGCGCGCGGTCCGGGCGCGTCGCGCTCGCCATCCTCGCGATCAGCGCACCTGCGTTCCTGCTGCTCGTCGCGCGTTTTTCGCGCGAGCGCGAAACGGTTCTCCGACGGCGCTATCGAGGTCTCATCGCGGCGTCGGGCGCGACGATCGGTCTTTGCGCATTTGCGGAGGCGGCGGGAGGAGGGGGACCGGTCGCGCCCGTCGCGCTGATGTCTTATCAATACTACCTGTTCCAGTCCGTGGTTCGGTACCAGTCGTTCAGCCTTGGCACCTTCGCCGTGCGCACGATCATGCTGGTCACCTCCACGATTTTTCTCATGGTCGTGTACGGACTCTTTTTCTATCTCGTGCGTCCGTCGCCGGTGCTCTTCGTCTTTCACACCCTCGTCGTCGCGTTCATGATGATGGTGATCTACGACCCGCTGTTTTTCACCTTGGCAGGACGTGCGCGCGAGTGGATTCAGCGCGGACGCGGCGACGTGGTGCGCCGGATCGACGTGCTGGTCGCGGAACTCGCCGAAAAGTTCGCGCTCGATGAAATCGGCGAGTTTCTCGCGCACCGGGTGCCCGCGGAGCTGGGCCTGACCGGAGCGTCGGTTTACCTCGCCCGCGAAAGCGGCGGACTGACGCGATGGGCGGGGGCGCTGCACGGCCCGGAACTGCTCGATGGCGATTTGGCGGAAGACCTCGCTCTGTTGCGGGGCGCCGAGTCTCGCGCACAGATGACGCAGCGGGTTTCGGAGAGTTACGCCGGCGCCGAGCGCGATCGGTATCTGCGCCTGCTGAAACTGATGGAAGGCTGCTCCGCGGATTGGCTGATTGCGATGCGCTACCGCGAGGAACTCGTCGGCGCTTACTTGACGGCCGGGTCGTCGTTGACGGAACACGGACCGGAGTCTGGCAGCCGACTCGAGGCGATCGCGGATCAGGCGGCGGTGCGTATCGTCAACGCGAGGATCTATCAGAAACTGCGTGCGCAGGACCGCATGGCGACCCTGGGCGAACTCGCCGCGTCTCTCGCGCACGAGATTCGAAACCCGCTCGGCTCGATGAAGGGCGCGGCGCAATATCTCGTCGACGAACCCCTGAGCGCCACCGCGCGGGAATTTGTGGAGATCATCGTCGCGGAGGCCGATCGCCTCAACCGGGTGCTGACGCGGTTTCTCGACTACGCGCGTCCGTTCGCGTTGAAGAAGAGTCCGTGCAACATCAACGACGTGATTCGGCAGACGGTGGCGTTCCTGCGCGAGGGAGAGATGCCTCGCGAATTGCGCATCGAGTCGTCGCCGGACCCCGGCGCTTCGGCCGGGAATTTCGACCGCGAGCAGATCCGGCAGGTGCTGATCAATCTGCTAAAAAACGCGTGGGAGGCGCAGCCGCCCGGAGGCGAAGTCCTGATCGCGACGCGACGGGTCGGATCGTTTCTGAACATCGAGATCGCGGACCGCGCGCCGACGATCGGCCCGTCCGTGCGCGCTCAGATGTTCACGCCGTTTTTCACGACGAAGGAAACGGGTTCCGGATTGGGACTTCCCATCAGCCAGCGAATCGTACAGGCTCACGGCGGCCGAATCGTCGTGCGGGAGCGCGATGGCGGCGGGAACGTTTTCACCATCGAATTGCCGGTGGCGGGCGAGCGGGCGGACGCGGTCGTCGATGACCGTGCCGACGCGGCGCCGGGTCGATGACGGAGTCTTCATGCCCCTGATCCTGATCGTCGATGACGAAAAAAACATGCGCCGGGTGATCGCCGCGCATCTCGAACGCGAGGGATTCGATTGCCTTGAAGCCGAGAGCGGCGAGCGGGCGGTCGAGGTGCTCGCGGAGGAATCGCCGGACTGCGTGCTGACCGATCTTCGGATGCCGGGAATGGACGGGATGGAACTGCTGCGCCATCTCTCGGCGACGCGCGCGGGCACTCCGGTCGTCATGTTGACCGCGCACGGCACGGTGCAGACGGCGGTCGAGGCGATGAAGGTCGGCGCGTTCGACTACCTCACCAAACCCTTCGACAAGTCGGAACTCGTCGCGATCGTGCAAAAAGCCGTGCGATCGCGCGATCTGGATCGCCGGGAGCCCGCCGCGACGGCAGGCGACGAACTGGTCGTGGACGGCGGCGATTCGCCGTCCAGAAACCCGCAGATGAAAGCCCTTTTCGCGCTCGTCGACCGCGTCGCGAAAAGCCCGACCACGGTGCTCATCACCGGCGAATCCGGCACCGGCAAGGAAGTGATCGCGCGACGGTTGGTGGAGCGCAGCGACCGCGCCGCCGCACCCTACATCCGCGTGAATTGCGCCGCGATCCCCGCGTCGCTCGTGGAAAGCGAACTGTTCGGCCACGAAAAAGGCGCGTTCACCGGCGCGGTTGCTGGAAAGCCGGGGCGTTTCGAATTGGCCGACAAAGGGACGTTATTTTTGGACGAGATCGGTTCCATTCCCCTCGAAACGCAGGTCAAGCTTTTGCGCGCGATTCAGGAGCAGGAGTTCGAGCGCGTGGGCGGCGTTCGGACGCTGCGCGTGGACGTCCGGCTCGTCGCCGCGACGAATGTGGATCTGCGCGAAGAAGTTGCCGCCGGTCGGTTTCGCGAGGATCTTTATTACCGCCTGAATGTCGTCCATTTGCGCCTGCCGCCGCTACGCGAGCGCATGGAAGACCTCGATACCCTGGTCGAGACGTTTGTCGCACGGTTCAATCGCCGCCTTGGCCGAAAGGTGAGAGGAGTCGACACGGAAGTCTGGGCGCGGCTGCGTGCACACCCGTGGCACGGGAACATCCGCGAACTCGAAAACACGATCGAACGCGCGGTGCTGCTGGCCGAGGAAGATGTGATCCGCGTGGGTGATCTGCCCGAGGAGCTGTCGGTCCGAACGAAAACGATTGCGCCGCTCGCCAACACTTCGGGGGATTCGCTGGACCTGAAGGATGCATCGCGCGACGCCGCCGCCCGCGTCGAGATCGAGATGATCGGCGCAGCGCTGCGTCGCACGGGCGGCAACGTGACGCAGGCCGCCAAGCTGCTCGGCCTTTCGCGCAAGGGGTTGCAGATCAAGATGAAGGACTACGGGCTGGAGCGGCAATCGGGGGATTGAGTGATGGTGAGGCGTGGTGCGGTCGACAAGCTGGCCATGGCGGAATTGACGTCCATTCCGAACATCGGGCCTCGAATGGCCGAGGACTTGATCCGGCTCGGCATGCGTCGACCGCAGGACCTGCGCGGCGCGGACCCGGACGACCTGTACGAGCGCCTGTGCCGGCTCGACGGTGTCCGACACGATATCTGCTGTCTCGACGTATTTCGCGCGGCGGTCGATTACGCCGACGGCAAGGGCGCGAAACCGTGGTGGGAGTATTCCCGGGACCGAAAATCGGGGATTCGTCCGTTTCCCAGGGCGACTTGACCGCCCGTAAGGTTTGCGAGAATAGTTATCCACCGTTCCACGTTTACCCGGGTGTTTTTTATGAAACGTGCCCTCGTCATGGTTTTGGCTTTGGCCGCGGTTTTGGCGATTGCCGCCGGCAGTTTCGCCGACTGGGAACTGAAGCAGGTCGGCGGCATCACGTAGCCGAGCCAGCTCTACAAGGTCTGGGCGATCGACCGCAACCATCTCTACGTCGTCGGGATGGGTTTCGACGGCCTGTTCGACGTGTTCAACGAGCACCTGATCCAGCGGAGCACCGACGGCGGCGACACGCTGGAACCCCTGTTCACCAAGAACATCAACCCGTTCTCCGGCGGCCTTTGCAACTCGTTTTACGCGGCATTCGATCTGCACTTCGACGATCTGTACGAGGGCATGGTGGTCGGCGCGTGGCACAACAACGAGTCGAACTGTCTGTTGATCTACGAGTCGAACTGGATCGCGAAGACGACGAACGCGGGCGCGGACTGGACCGAATACACGCCGGCGCCGATCTACGAGGATCACCAGCTCAACGCCCTCGACATTCACGACAGCGGCGTCGGCTTCGCCGTGGGCGACGCCATGAACGTGTGGAAGACCGCGAATGGCGGCGACACCTGGACGATCTCGAACAATGTGCCGTCGGTGTGGGGCAACGAAGCGCCGCTCCATGACGTGGATGTCGTGGACGAGGATCTCATCTACGTCACGTCGGAAATGTTCATCGACGAGATCACGGACGATGACACGGAATTCGAGGAAGATTTTGACGGCGATGTGAACGGCATCCAGGGCGAGCTCCTGCGCAGCACCAACGGAGGGCAGTCTTGGGAGAGCCTGTTGAGCGACGCGAATCTGGGTTTTCATCAGGTCCAGTTCATCGACGCGTCGCGCGGCTGGTTGCTGGTTACGAACGAGGACGCCGAGGTCACGCAGATTCGTTACACCACCAACGGCGCGGCGACGTGGAACAACGGGACGCTCCCGACGATCTCCGGCATCGGAGCGCCGGGAAGCGGCTACGTCATCGGCGCGTTTCAGATGCTCGACGCCGATATCGGCTGGGCGGTCGGCGGCAGCGACTACGACAACGATCTTGTGATCCTTCGAACGACCAATGGCGGGGTGACCTGGCAGGCTGATCCGCTCCGAGGAGCGGGGCAACTCTATTCGATTCATATGGCCAACGAGCGCGTGGGTTTTGCCGTCGGATCGCGCAAGGTAGTTGTGGGCTTTTATGAACCGGGCGATTTTGCGCCGATCGCCGACGCGGGTCCGGACCAGACGGTTCCAGTGGGAACGAACGTGCACCTGGACGGCAGCGGCAGCTACGATCCGGACGGCGATCCGCTCACCTACCAGTGGACGCAGCTCTCGGGGCCGAACATCACCCTGGTGACGGACACGAGCGAGAGCCCGACGTTTGACGCCGACCAGGTCGGTACCATCACGATCCGCCTGGTCGTCGCCGATTACGACATGAGTTCCGCGCCGGACTCGGTGACGATCGAGGTTGTTGATGAGACGGACGACGACACCGACGACGATGTCGACGACGACTCCGACGATGACTCGGACGACGACTCGGACGACGACGACGATGACGACGATTGGATTCCGGACGACGACGAAGACGATGACGGGGACGATGACTCGCCCTTCGACTGCCGGTCGCTCATGTCGATGCTCTACGATGTGTGCGACGCGTTTCTGACCGATTACGAGACACGCTTCGACGCCGAAAACGCTTGCGATGAAGAGACCGAACCGTGGGATTGCGCGGTCGAGTGCCGCGCGAACAACAGCGAGTGCGACGGGCTCTTCGAGTGTCTCGAGGATGAGTGCGACGTCGACGTCTCGCGAAACAAGATCGAAGAAGATACCGACGGCGGCGATATTTCGGGCGGATGCAGCGCGTTTTAGGGGCGGCTCAAGCGACCGCGCGACGCTCCGACCACCACCACGCATAGAGACCCGCGGCCAGGACGGGGAGGGCGAAGATCACGAGTTCGCCCTCGCCGGCAACCCCGAACAGCCCCGTCGCGACCGTGAGAAACACGATGCCGAGGGCGATCACGTCGAGTCGGGCGAACCAAGCCCCCGTCGGCGAGGAGTGCGCCGCGCGGTAGTCGGGCGAGGGATTGCGTGCGACGGACAGGAAATAGGGCAGCATCACGGCGACCGCGAGCATGACGAAATGCGACACACGGTTGAGTTTGATGAGATGCTGACCATCCAGGGCCTTCTGAGAAAAGTGAATCCCGCCGTGATCGAGCACCACGCGGCGAATTTCGTGAAATCCGAAATGCACGGGAAACGGAATCAGTCCGAGCAGCGCCCACGCGCGGTTTTTCAGCCGCGCCGACGTGAACAGCAGCCACGGCGTCAAAAAGTCGAACCCGACCGAGAACCACTCTGTGATGCCGCGCTCCACGTCGCGCAACGCGGGTGACGCCTTCATTCCGCGCGGAGGGGACCAATGCCACCAGTCCATGCGTCCGGCGGCCGTCTCCATGAGCAGCGCGAAACCCATCATCATCGAGCAGGAAAACAGGAGCTGGACGAGCAGATTGTCCTCGTGCGGCTTTCGTCCGGCGAGAAGACGTTCGGCGATGCTCCAGGAGATGTACACCGCGATGCACCAGCCCATGGCTTCGACCACGCCGGTACGTCCCACGGTCATGACGGACATTTCAAATCGGTACGGGGGTTTGCCGTTCGTGATCCAATAGACGAGGTTTCCGCGCAGAAGACCGAACCCGATCAACGATGCGAAGAACGCGATCGCCGTCCGTGTTCCGCGCATCTTCGCGCAGTGAAAGACGATGCAGACGAACGCGATGCTCGCGGGGATCGCGAGGACGAGAAAACTGGCCGACATGATGTTTCCCTGAAGTTCGTGGAAGGACTTTAACGGGGCTTCACGAACGCGTGCAAGGGGCGTGCGGCGGGGTATGGGCCGGAACCGATCAACGAATGGCCCCAAGGAGCGCGTGAGTTCAACGGGAGGCAACCATTGTCACGTTTCGCGTCCCTTGGGGCCATTCGCCGAGCCATCGGCGTCTTCAGTCATCTCTCGATTTGAAGGGAAGCAAGGCTCGTGCCGGACGAATCCCAATGTCCGTCGACAGAATTTGAGCGTCATTTCGCGCCGTTCGCCGGCCATCGCTCGTGTGCGACACGCGTCGGCGCCGTGAAAATCCGTAACGCTCCTCAGGATTCTGATTCGTCGTCAATGCGACTTTCCGTGACGACACGATACGCATCCTTTCGCGGGATCCCGCAAAGGATCGCCGCCGCGTCGGCCAGATCGCGGTCGGAAAGTTGCGTACGTTCACGAAGCTTACGGAGTTTTTCCGCCAGGTCGGCGTCGGTCGCGCGCTCGCGGCGCGGCGTTTCGACGTGAACCACCAATGCGATCTCGCCCGGCACGTCGCGCGACGCGTACTCGGTCGCCAAGTCTGACGCACGGGCACGCCGAGCCTCTTCGTGAAGCTTCGTCAATTCGCGCGCCACGCACGCCACGGGATCTGCGAGATGCTCACGCAGGTGCTCGAGTGTTCTGACGAGTCGGTTCGCGGATTCGTAGAGGACAAACGTTCCGCCCGTCGCCATGCGACGCCAGATTTCGGAACGTTTGACCCCTTCGCGTGGAATGAACCCGAGAAACGTGAACTCGTCGCTGGGCAGACCCGACACGGCGAGTGCACTGACGGCGGCACAAGCGCCGGGGACGACGCGGACCTCGACGCCCGCTCGGTGCGCGGCATCGACGATGCGATATCCCGGGTCGGAAATGGCGGGATGCCCCGCGCTTGAGATGAGGCCGATCGTCCGTCCGGCGAGACATCGCTCGATCAACGATTCGGCGCGGTCTATTTCGTTTCCCTCGAAGTACGAAATCATCGGTTTGCGGATTCCGAACGACGCGAGAAATCGCCCGCTGTGACGCGTGTCCTCGGCGGCGATCAGATCGCATTCGCCGAGTACTTCGACGGCGCGCGGGGGCAGGTCGCCTCGGTTGCCGATGGGCGTCGCGACCAGCCAGAGCCGACCCACGTTGGCGGTCACGAATCGTGCGGTTTGTCGGCGTCGGGAAATTGGACGCCGGGGGAGACGGGCGGTTTCTCGGAAACGCGTCGGTACCGTCGGTAGAGACTGAATACCACGAATCCGAGCCCGATCGGGACGAGGATCTTCGGAATCGGGCCGGGAATCACCAAGCCCGCAATCCCAAGGAACGCGGCGACGTAAAGGGCGAGGTATTCGAGGTTGTTGCGGCCGGAGTCCGCGGGGGGCCGCGGGCCGGTCATGAACATGAGATTCATGAGCGTCTGCTGGTAACGGCGAAACTGGCGACGCGATTCGACGCTGAAGTCGTCCTTCGCGTCCACAAGCGGGCTGTAGCGACGCAGTCCTTCACGCAGCAAACCGCCGCGCGTGATGTGATTGAAATAGTCCCGGTGGCCGTCGTCGGCTTCCGGAGCGGCGAGAACCCGCGCCCAGAGCCGCTCTTCCTCCGCGAGCAACGCGGCTCGATCCGGCGTCGGAGCGACCGGGGCGGCCGGGATCTCGTCCATCACTGGAACCGTTGTTTCTCGACGGCGAGCTTGCGCGCCTGCACCGTGAGGATGCCGGGGACCTGTTTGGACTTCCCGATCGAGCCGAGATCTTTCACCGTCAGTTTGCCGAGCATCTTTCCCGACATGTTGATCGGCGTCTTCGGATTCCAGCAGAGCGCGTGGACGACCGCGTAGTTTCTCGTCCAGTCGCGATTGGCGGCGATGACGCGGATGAGCTCTTCCGACTGCGTCTTGTCCTTGGCGAGCTTCACGATCTCCTCGACCGTGATCTTCGGGTTGCGCAGCACGCACTCCTGCACGAGGCGGATGGGGCTCTTGATGAGGATATTCCGCGCCTCGATATTGCCCTTCATCGCGAGACGCAGTTTGTCGAGCACCGGCAGCCGGTTGACCTTCATCTGAAGCGATTCGCGCACCTGCGGCGCGATGTCGTCCTCGGGATCGACGAGCAGATCGGCGGCGAAGTCGTCATCGCGGCTGAAGACTTCTCTCTGGAGTTGCGCGAGGCTGAAATCCGGGGGCAGTTCGTCGCGCCAATCCGCCGGAATGGGCGACTCGAACCCGTCCGCCATGTACCCGGGGTCGGACACGGTTTCGGTTCGCGGTGTGACGTCGTCGATGATCCCCGCCGCGCCCGCTTCTTCGTCGATCTCCTGCTCCATGAGCGCGCGACGCTTCTGCGCGAGCACCTCGGTATAGGGCAGGCCGATTTGCAGCAGGAAAAAGTCACGGGCGCGGTTCAGGACCGAGATCGGCGTGTTGTTGTTGAGCTCGAGCGCTTCGAGGATTTCCGGCATGCGAACGAAGCGGTCTTCGTTCTGGGCGATCAGCGTGATGGTGCGTTCGTTCGCGACCTGACCGGCGAGATAGGCAAACGTCTCATCCGCCGTGTTTCGGTTGAGCAGAATCAAGTCGTAAAGCGTCGGGTCGTCGAAGCGCCGGTGGGCGAACCAGTGCAGGACTTTCTCGTGGACACCGCTCTGGAGCGAGGTGCGGATGATCTCGGGCGGCAGATCGCGAAGGCTGTTTCGCGCCGTCCGTTTGATGTTCGGGTCCTCGTCGTTCGCGAGGTAATAGAAACAGGTGAGAAGATCCTGCGTGCCGAGAGGGACGAATCCGTTCGCCGCGGCCAGCTTGACCGCGGTCGGCGCATCCTGCGGGAGGATCTGTTTCAGCCGTGGGCTGAGTTCGTCGTAGGTCAGCGGCTCAAATGGTTGCATGCGGCATCCACGATGACGGACGGAGGCTGCCCCGTCGCAAGTCCGATCAGGTGCCATGATAACCGGACGCCGGGCGCTCGCAAGAGCCTATGAGGGCCAACCCCGGAGAACTGAAGAGGAATTTTCGGTCCCGCGTGGCCGGTCCCGACGTGCCCGTATTGGACAACCGGCCGGACATGCGATAATACACACCCTCGCTACAGGTCCGAGAGGGCGTTTGGGAGGTCGATTCGTGTTTGCCGTCGTGCGTTCGGCCCTGATCTGGGCCGCCGTCGTGTTGATCATCCTGGCGTTCTGGCCATTGCTCGCGATCGTTCGCCTGTTTGACCGCGACCCGGCCCACTACCGCACGGGCCGCTGGTTTCGACGATGCGGCGTGGCGATGACGAAGGTCAATCCCCTGTGGAAGATCCGGGTCGAAGGGCTGGAGCACGTTTCGAATCCCCGCAATCCCTACGTCGTGGTCAGCAATCATCAGTCCATGGCGGACATCCCGATCATTTCGCGGCTGCCATGGGATATGAAGTGGGTCGCCAAGGCTTCGCTCTTCAAGATTCCCGTCATCAAGACGATGATGCGCCTCGCGGGCGACATCCCCGTCGATCGCGGCGACAAGGACAGCCGCGGCAAAGTCTACGGCCTCGCCCAGAGCTACCTGAAGCGCCGCTGCTCGGTGATGTTCTTCGCGGAGGGGACCCGCGCGAAGGACGACAGGGTGCTCGCGTTTCACGATGGCGCGTTTAAGCTGGCGATCCAGGCACAGGTGCCCGTGCTTCCGCTCGCGGTTGACGGGTCGCGCGACTGCCTGCCGAAGCACTCCTGGATCTTCCGCAACATCAGCCGCATCAACCTCGCCGTTCTGGAACCCGTTCCCACCGCGGGGATGGCCGAAGACCAGGTCGAGCTTCTGCGAGAGACCGTCCGCAACCGGGTCATGGACCAGTTGGCGCTTTGGCGCGGCGTCGCCCGGCACGAGGTCGACTCCCTCGCGACCGTGGCGACCTTCGGTGAGCCGGGTCCGTCGTCGGTCCGCTGGGCCGAATTGCTCGCGTCCCTCAAGGAACTGCACGCGCACACATCCGAGGCGCTGGCGCGAATGCCGCATTTCGCGACCGACGCGTCCGAGAAGCTCGCCGAGTTGCAGCATCGGGTGGCCGAGGCCATGGCGCGCGTGCCCAGCATGGCGGCGGAAACCGTGGAAGCGCTGCTTCGGAAGATCAGCGAAATCCGCGAGGCGCTCGCCGAATTCCAGCACCAAACGGCGGACGCGCTCCACGAGACCCCACAACGCCTCGCGCGGGCGATTCAGGACCTCGCCGATCTGATCCCATCGGGACCCGAAGCGCAGGTTTTGGCGTAATCGCGACCGGGCTCCCGCGCGGCAGACATTTCCGGTTGAAGCCACCGCCGAATCATGGTACGCGTCCGTCGGGATCGCGGCGCTCGAGCGCCAATTTTTTTTCCCGGGAGGTCGGCGATGGACTGGGGATTGGCGAACCGTATGGCGAGGATCTTCCGTCCCGAGACGGGACGGACCGTGATGCTCGCGGTCGATCATGGCTATTTTCA
>JADLEX010000103.1 GCA_020845895.1 Deltaproteobacteria bacterium
AGGGTGAGCCCCGCGAGCAGGATCGTGATGGCGATCTCGTTCGGCGTCTTCTGCCGTTTGGCGCCCTCGACCATGCCGATCATGTGGTCGAGAAAACTCTCGCCGGGGTTGGTCGTGACGCGCACGACGATCCAGTCGGAGAGCACGCGGGTGCCGCCGGTCACGGCGCTGCGGTCGCCGCCGCTTTCTCGGATCACGGGGGCGCTCTCGCCGGTGATGGCGCTCTCGTCGACCGAGGCGACGCCCTCGACGATCTCGCCGTCCGCCGGAATCACTTCGCCCGCTTCGACGAGCACGATGTCGCCCTTGCGAAGCGACGCGCCGCCGACCATGTCGCAGACGGCGGTCCGCGTCGGCGCGCGCAGCTTTTTCGCCGGCACCTCCTTGCGGGACTGGCGTAGCGAGTCGGCCTGCGCCTTGCCGCGGCTCTCGGCGAGCGCTTCGGCGAAGTTCGCGAACAGCAGCGTGACCCACAACCAGATCGAGATGTGGAAAATGAATCCCGCCGCCGCCTCGCCGCGCCCGGTCAGGGCTTGCACGAGCAGGATCGTGGTCAGCACCGCGCCCACCTCGACCACGAACATGACGGGGTTTTTCGCCATGAGGCGCGGATCGAGTTTCTTGAGCGATTCGATCGCGGCGCGGGCGATCATCGCGCGGCTGAACTTCAATACCGATCTGTCCTGAGACATGGGATGATCCTCGAACCCGAAGACGGTTTACGGGTGAAAGAGCGTGAGGTGTTCGACGATCGGCCCGAGCGCGAGCGCGGGGATGAACGTCAGCGCGCCGACCAGCATCACGGTCGCCACCAGCAGCCCGACGAACAGCGGCGTGTGCGTGGGCAGGGTCCCGGCGCTTTGGGGCACGATGTTCTTTTTCCCAAGCGAGCCCGCGGCGGCGAGAACGGGCAGCATGATGAGGAAGCGCCCGGCCAGCATCGCGAACCCGAGGGCGTAGTTGTAGAAAGGCTGATTCGCCGAAAGCCCCGCGAACGCGCTGCCGTTGTTGCCGGCCGCGGACGAAAACGCGTACAGGATCTCGGAGAAACCGTGCGCGCCCGGGTTGGCGATCGCACTGGCGGCCTTGGGAATGAGCACGGCGGCGGCGGTCCCGACGAGGATCAGCAGGGCGGGAATGAGGATGACGACCGACGCCATCTTCATCTCGAATGCCTCGATCTTCTTGCCCAGGTACTCGGGCGTGCGGCCGATCATCAGCCCCGCCACGAAGACGGCGACGAACACGAACATCAGCAGGCCGTACAGCCCGCTGCCGACGCCGCCGAAGATGACCTCGCCGAGTTGGATCATCACGAGCGGCACCAGCCCGCCGAGCGGCATGAAGGAGTCGTGCATCGAGTTCACGGAGCCGTTCGACGCGGCGGTGGTCGCGGTCGCCCACAGGGCCGAGTTCGCGATGCCGAACCGCACCTCCTTGCCTTCCATGTTGCCGGCGGAGGCGTCCATGCCGAGCGCGGTGAGTTGCGGATTGGCGACGGATTCCGCCCACACCGCCGCGCCGAGCGCCGCCGCCGTGACGATCAGCATCGCCGCGTAGAGGACCCAGCCCTGCCGGGGACTGCGCGCCATGCGGCCGAAGGTGTACGTCAGCGCGGCGGGGATGAGCAGGATCGAGAGCATCTGAAGGAAATTCGACAGCGGCGTCGGGTTTTCGAGCGGGTGCGCCGAGTTGACGTTGTAGAATCCGCCGCCGTTGGTGCCGAGTTGCTTGATGGCGACCTGCGACGCGACCGGGCCGACGCTGATCGTCTGCTCCGTGACCACCTGACCATCGGCGCCGGCGATGGACTGCGTCAGCTCGACCGGCATATCCTTGTGGAAGGTCTGCGGAACGCCCTGCGCCACCAGCGCCAGCGCGAGCACGAGCGACAGCGGCGCGAAAATGTAGAGCGTGCCGCGGACGAGATCGCGCCAGAAGTTGCCGATCGTCAACGCGCTCCTGCGCGTCAGCCCGCGGATGAGCGCGACGAGCACGGCGATGCCCGCGGCGGCCGACACGAAGTTCTGGACGCCGAGGCCGAGCATCTGCGTGAGATGGCTCATCGTGCTCTCGCCGCCGTAGGCTTGCCAGTTGGTGTTCGAAACAAAGCTCGCCGCCGTGTTGAACGACAGATGGCGCGTGAGCCCACCGAATCCCTGTGGGTTGAGCGGGAGCACACCCTGAAGTCGCTGCAACGCATACAGCGCGACGAAATCAACCAGGCTGAATGCGCCCAAAGCCTTTGCGTAGGACTTCCAGTCCATTTCCTCGTCGCCGACGCCGCACACGCGATAGATAAAGCGCTCGACCGGGCCGAAGACGCGCGTCAGGAAGACGGGCTCACCTTCATAGACGCGGGCCATGTACGACCCGAGCGGCTTTACCGCCGCCGTCAGGACCGCGAAGAACAGAATGATCTGCGCGACATCGAATCCGCTCATGAAAACATCTCCGGCCGAAGCAGCGCCAGCGCGAGATAGATCGCGAGCGCGATCGACACGAATGCACCGAGTATTTCCATCGTGGGAATCCTCCTAGACTCGGTCGGCGAGACCGACGAGAAACCAGAATCCGACAAAGACCACAGCCAGTGACGCGATGGCGGTGAAAGCCATGGGATCCTCCGGTTCGTGATCCGAGCGGGGTTCTATCGCCGTCCGAATAAAAACGGGGTCAAAATCCGATTTTCGCGTATCAAGAATTCATAAATTTCGGGGGTGGGCGGCGGTCGGGACGTGGGGGATGCGGCTCACGCCGCGGCCAATGCGGCGCCGAAGACTTCACGGACGCCGCTCGTCGAACGCGCTGATAAGCAGGCGACCTGGCGAATTCAGCTTCGGAGAGAAGATCGGTTCAGGGGACGAAGACGCAGATGTCCTCCAGCCGATTACTGAGATGGCCCGCACCATCGGTCGCTTCCAGATCGAAGCAGATATCGTCGCCAAATGGCGTAATCCCCGTGAAGTCGATCGCGATTCCGACTTCTACGGGAGAATCGCAATCGGGAGCGTCGGGAGCGCCCTCGGTAAAGTCGTCCCAGTAGACGTCCCCCGCCAGCGCGGGTTCGCTGGTTCCCGCGATCCAAACGAAGATCTCGCCCCCGCTGAGATCGTTATTCGGATCGCAGACGTCCCAAATCAGCACGCTCAAGATCGCCCCATATCCATCGTCCTGCGCGGGATCGGGATCCCAGTAGGCGTTCGAAATCTCCGGCCCATCGGGCGACACGTCATCATCGTCGTCGGCATCGTCATCCCACGGGGGCTCTTCGCCGTTGATGCAGACGTCCTCGACGCAGTCGGCCCATTCGGCACACCCGTCCGTGTGCGTGTAACAGCCGAGCCAGCAGTCGGCGTTGTCCAGGTCGCACACGTCTTCATCGGTGAGGCCGGGGAAGCACTCCTGCGTGCTCCCGTCCAGCACGTCCTCGCAACTTTCGGCGTCGTCATCGTCCGACACGTCGTCGTCGACCGCATCGTCGTCGGAATCCTCGGAGCAGTTTGACCACGCGCAGTCGAGCCATTCGGCGCAATCCGAGGCCACGAGAAAACAGTTCGCCCAGCAAGATGCGTCGTCGCGCGAGCAGATCGTTGCCGATGCGCCGTCGCTCAGGCATGTCCCGTCGACCTGGGCCAGAACCTCGACGCATTGGTTGTCCGCGAGTTGGGAGTCATCGTCATCGTCGTCCGATTCCATCAATCCGTCGCCGGACAGCGAGCACGAGGACACGACCACAACAACCACGCACCAACGCCGCATGGAATCGAAGATATTCAACATGGAAAGTCTCCCTCGTCCGATGGCTGATTGTGATTATCTCACAAAACTGCGCGGTAGCGGAAAACATTTTTTTTTCGCACCCTCCGAGCTGTACCGGAGGGTGTTTTCGAAGCTTCGAACCACGAAAAACCCCGCCGGGGCGGCCCGGCGGGGTTTGTGTTTCGGAATTTGACGAAACGTCAGGGCACGATGACCTTGACCATCTCGACGTAGGGCCAGAACACGGACAGGGCGATGAACCCGATGATGAGGCCGAGGCCCACGATCAGGATCGGTTCGAGCAGCGTGCCGATGATCGCCGTCTCGTGATCGACTTCCTTCTGGTAGATCTCGGCGACCTGGTCGAGCACGTCGGGCATCGTGCCGGCGTCTTCGCCCACCGCGATGAGGTCGTGCACCATCGGCGGGAAAACCGCGTGACGCGCACACGATTCCTGCAGCGTACGTCCGCGCTCGACGTTGTCCTTGATGTCGGCGAAGGCTTCGTTGAAGAGCGTGTTGTCCATCGTGCGCTGGATGAGGTCGAGCGTACGCAGCATGGGCAGCCCCGCGCGCATCAGAATCGCCATCATCGAAGAGAACTGCACGACGTACACGTTGGTCAGAATGCGCCCGAAGATCGGCGTGACGAGCCGGATGCGGTCGAGCCACGGCTTGACGCCGCCGCGTTGATTGGCACGCCGGTAGATCAGATATCCCACGAGCACGACGACGGCGCCCATCAGCCAGAAATTCGTCAGGGCTTCGGACAGACCGACGACCACCTTGGTCGGCCAGGGCAGCGGCACCTTCGCGATCGCGAACTGTTTGGCGAAGATCGGGATCACCGTGGTGATGAGGACCAGTACGACGGCGATCGCCAGAATGAGCAGGAATAGCGGATACGTGATGGAGCGCTGCACCGTGCGCAGCATCTCTTCCTCGCGATCGCGGTACTCGGAGAGATAACTCGTCACCTTGACCAACGAGCCGCTCTCCTCGCCGGTGCGCATGACGTTGACGACCATCGTGTTGAAGACCTGCGGAAACCGACCGAGCGCCACCCACAGTTGCTCGCCGCGTTCCACGTCCTGCATCACGTGCGTCAAAACCTCTCGGAACTCCGACGAGCGCGCCCGCGACAGCAGGATCGACAGGCAGCGCGAGAGCGGCACGCCCGACCCCAGAAGAATCGACATCTGCCGCAGGAACACACTGATCGTTTTGCCGTCCACCTTGCGGCGCACGAATCGCGTCGGCCCGATGGGATCATCCGCCGGCGCAGCCATCGTCGGGCGCGCCGCGGGTTCCGCCTTCGCCTTGGGCGGCGGAACCGCCGACGACGCGTCCTCCTTCATTTTCTGCAGAATCGTCTCCTTGATCGACTCGCGAACCTGCTGCCCAGACGCGGGCCCGACCGCGTCGGCGGTCGCCGATTTCACGGCGCCGGTTTTGCCGGGATCGTTCGCTTTCGCCATGCCCGATCTCCTCTCGTGGCTCGTTCGATTCCGTCCGTTCAACCGATCACGCGAACAAACTCATCCACCGTGGTCACGCCCTCGCGCACCTTTTGCAATGCCGCCTCGTGCAACGGCGTCATGCCGTCCTCGACCGCGGCGCTCCGGATCGCCTCTTCCGATTCGTTGTTCATAATGAGAGTGCGGCAACGCGGCGTGACGGGGAAGACCTCGAAGACGCCCGTGCGTCCCCGGTATCCCGTACCCAGGCACGCGTCGCACCCGTCGCCCTTGCGAAGCGAATAACTCTTCCGCGCGTCCGCCTCGGTCACCCTGAGCGCCTTTTTCACGCTCTCCATCAGCTTCACCGACTTGGCGCACTCGGGACAGATCTTGCGTACAAGGCGCTGCGCCACCGCGCCGACAAGGGCGTTGGCGATGAGGAAGCGATTGATGTGGAAGTTCGCCAGCGTCGTCACCGCGCCGACCGCGTCGTTGGAGTGCAGCGTCGAAAAGACGAGCATGCCCGTCATGCCCGCGCGGATGGCGATGCGCGCCGTCTCCTCGTCGCGGATCTCGCCCACGAGGATGACGTTCGGGTCCTGACGAAGGATCGCGCGCAGGCCATGGACGAAGTCGAAGTTGACGCGGTAGTTGACCTCGATCTGGTTCGCGCCGGGGATGATGTACTCGATCGGGTCCTCGATCGTCATCACGTTGACCACGTTTTTGTCGATGTGCGAGATGCACGAATAAAGAGTGGTCGTCTTGCCCGAACCCACCGGTCCCGTGGCGAGGACGATGCCGTGAGGCCGGCGGATGAAGCCGTTCACGGTCTCGACGTCCTCCTCGTTCATGCCCAGTTCCTGGATACGCGTGAAGATCTTGCCGCCCTCGGCGAGACGGATCTCCATGCGTTCGCCGAAGTGCGTGGGCACGGTCGAGATGCGCATGTCGTATTCCGCGGCGTCGGTGCCGAAACGGAAGTGCCCGTCCTGCGGGAGGCGGCGCTCGGTGATGTCCATGTCGGCGAGGATCTTGATGCGCGACACGATCTCGCGGCCGGTGTTTTTGTCGACCTGCGCGACGAGGTAGAGGAATCCGTCCACGCGGTAGCGGATCTGAAAATCGTGGCGGCGCGGCTCGATGTGGATGTCGGTGGCGCGGGCCTCGACCGCTTTTTCCACGAGCGTCGCGACCAGCTCGACCGCCGAGTCGCTTTCGAACTGAAGAAGAGCGGAGGACCCGCCGCGGACAGGTTCGGCTTGGACTTCGGTCACGATCTCACCAGCCCCTTCGCGCCGCACCGTAGCACGGCAAAACGTCGAGATTTCCCCGTGTTTTCCACGTCCGGCAAAACTGACCGCCGGTCAGCGCTCCAGATCGGCGCAAGAACCGTCCGTTCCGGGCGACGTTTTTTGACTGAGCGAGAAAAGGGTTTTTACCACGGTGGCACGGCATTGGGAACGGGGTTCTCGAAAATTTTCGAGAAAATCGGCGCGACGCCGTTGTGACAGCCGATGGCGACCGTAACGCGCTTCAGTCGATGGGCGACAGCCCGTAGGGCGGTGCGGCGTTGACCAGCATCCCGGCGCGGCACTTCAGGCGCTGCGTGTTGAACGTCTCACCCGGCATGGCGCCGGTGATGGTGTACTCGCCCGGCGGCACGTTGACGAAGACCGCGCCGCCGTCGTGCGTCGTTTCGGTCAGGTCGCGCACGGGGATGTCGATCATCGGCCAGCCCGGGATCTCGATGATCTGGAAGTAAAACGGACCGTTCGCCGCCGGGAGCGGCGGATCGATGCTCACCTGCACGCCTTCGAGTCCCGGCGTGAACGGATCGCCGCCGTCCGGTGTCGCCGTGACCGCGATCTGGCAACGGTCGGGATCGAGCGCCTCCCACAACACGAGCGAGAGCAAACGAACGATGATGCGCGGCGGCACCTGAAACGTCAGGTCATCGATTCCGTCCACGTCCGGGACCACCGTGGGGGTCTGCGTCGGCCAGAAATCGGGATGCCGAATGACGAACGACGCGTCCTCGCCGACATAGAGACCGTCCATCGAGAAATACCCGTCGGCGTCCGTGACGACGACCGGAAGATCGGGCCGCTCCACCACCTCGACCTCGCCCGCCGCAAGGTGATCGAATGAGGGATCGAAACGAAACGCCCGGCCGCTCACGGTCGTCGTTTCGTACGTGTCGTCGTCGGCGTCGTCGTCGGAGTCATCATCCGCATCGTCATCGATATCGTCATCGGCTGAATCGTCATCCGCCGCGTCGTCATCCGCATCGTCGTCGGAATCATCATCCGTGTCGTCGTCCGCCGTGTCGTCGTCCGCCGTGTCGTCGTCCGCCGTGTCATCGCCCGAAACGTCGTCATCCGCGGACGCATCGTCGTCGTTCGCGGCGTCGCCGTCGGACGAATCGGAATCCCCTCCCCCGCCGCACGCGGCGATCGTCACGCAGACCATCGCCAACAAAATCCGAATCGTCATGTGCATCCCGTGGAATCGCGCGAAGTTTCAGTGCCTCGACAGCTCGCGGACGGCGAAGACGCGAAAGCCATGCTTTCGCCGCGCGCGCGTGTCGTACCCGACGGACCCATTGACGAGACGCAGGTACCCGTAGCCGAACAGGTTGTGCCGGTCGCTCCAGATCATGTCGCCCCGCGTGGTGAACGGCGCGGGCAAATTCTTCGGCCCCGCACCTTTTTCGCGAATCGAACGCAGTTCGCCGATCGTCGGCAAGCGCCAGTCGTCATGGCCGCCCGCACGCAGTTGCTGCACGAATCGCTGCGCATCGGCAACGAAGGTTTTCGAGTCGGGGCCGACGAACCACTCGAGCCCCGCGGCTCGGTCGAGTATCGAGCCGTAGTCCGTCAAGGAATACCGGGGAGTTCCCTCGGGCAATGTCTCCAAACGCGGGGGATGCCCGGTGCAGGCCGCCAGAGCGGAAACGATCAGGATGGCGAGGAAGATCTTGGCAGCGCGACGCAAGGGACCCATCTCCAACGACGGCACCTTAGCGGGAGCGCGTTTCGCAGGCAATCCCAGCAGTCATTGCCGGTGAGCCATGCACGGTGGGGCGTCGATCGGTCGGACC
Source organism: Deltaproteobacteria bacterium (assembly GCA_020845895.1). NCBI lineage: Bacteria > Pseudomonadati > Myxococcota > Myxococcia > Deltaproteobacteria bacterium. The sequence continues at coordinate 8,326 of JADLEX010000103.1, forward strand.
GTTCGCGAAATTCCCCGCGACGTCACGGCCGTGATACATTCCCGTCACGAACAATCGCCGACGTCGATTGCTTTTCGCGGACCGTCCGCTATAACCGACCTGTTTTCAAAGCCTCGTTTGGGGAGTCGTCGAATGTTGTGGAACCGTTCCCGGATGAACGTCCGGCGCGGCCCGGTTGCGATCGGTCTCGTGTCGATCATCGCCCTGATTTTCGTCGCCGCATGCGAGGACGCCGAGGAGTTTCGCGAAGCCCGCGCCTACAAGATCGACAGCCGATCGCAGCTCATCGGCGGCCCGAAGGCGCTGGGCACCCTCGGCGACTACATGCTCGAAAACGACAAGATCCGGGTCATCGTCAACGGCCAGCCCACCGACATGACCGGCGGCATGCCCAACAAGTGGGGCGGCGCGATCATCGACGCCGACATCCAGCGCGTGGAGAGTTTCTTCGACCCGGCGGTCGGCGGGAAAGACGCCCTGGTCGAGATCCTGCCCATCATGGACGTGAAGACCTTCGGCTACGACAACGTGTACGACAGCGGCCCCATCGTGCGCGTGCCGCAGGATGCCGTCGAGATCCTGCGCGATGGCGGCGACGGCAATACGGCCGAGGTGCGCGTGAAAGGCGTGATCCACGAACTCATCCCCTTGCTGCAACTCATCCCCGTGCCGCTCTCGTTCCTGCCCGTCGAGGCCGAGACGACGTACAGCCTCGCGCCCGGTGACAACTTCGTGAAGATTTCGACGACGTTTCGTCTGCTCAATCAGGACGGCAGCGAGCCGAGCGAAACGTTCGAGGTCCCGATTCGGCCGATCTCCGCGGACGACAACCCGATCGCCTCGATCCTGACCGGCGACGTCTTCGGCGACGCGCTCTTTTACGGCGATTCACTCGACGTCATCGGCCCCGGCCTCTTCGGATTCTCGTCGAGCTTCTTCATCGAAGACCTCTTCGACGCGGGACGCTCGACCTTCACCGACACGCCCGTCGTGGACTGGTCCGCGGGCGCGGGGGACGGCATCGGCTACGCGCTCGTCTCGCCGAACGGTCCGCTCTCGTTTCCGGTCATGGAGAGCTTTCTGACGATCGCCTTCCAGCAGCTCACCGAAGACGGCTACGCGTTCCCCAAGCCGGGAAGCTCGTACACTTACGAGCGCTTCCTCGTGGTGGATGAGGGCGACATCGGCGGACTGCTCGATCACGTCGTGGAAATCCGCGACTGGCCTTACGGTAAAGTCGAGGGGCGTGTGCTGGAAGAAGGGCTCGGGCGCGCCGCGAGCGACGTGAACGTGCTCGTCTTCAAGCATCCTCGTTTCACCGCGGACGGCAGCCTCGTGCCGTTCGTCGATGACTTCGACGAGATGAACTCCTATCTCAAGTCGCTCGACTCCGATTCCGTCGATACGCTTCGCCTCGTGCCGTACAGCCGTTTCAAGACGGATGTGCTGCGCGTCGATCAGGTCGCGGACGGCAGCTTCGCCGGACGGTTGCCGGTGAACGAGGAAACGCGCGAGGAGAATTACCTGCTCATGGTTTCCGGTCCGGGCAACGTGCGCGGCAAGCTGCTGCCGCTCCGAGTCCGCGACGGAGCAACGGAAAAGGTCTCGCTCACGCTGCCCGCCACCGGCAAGGTGAAATTCTCGGTACGCAGCCTCGATCCCGAGGGGCCCGCCGAGCCGTGCAAGGTCACCGTCATCGGCACGAACGGCGAGGCGATCGCCGATCCGATCATCGGCGAGGACTTTCTGCCGGCCGGCGAGGTGAAAATCGTCCACACGCTGAACGGCGAGGGCGAGGTCGATCTGCCCGCGGGCACCTATCGCCTCGTCGCGGGGCGCGGGCCCGAATACACCGTGGACGAAAAGACCGTCACCGTGACCGTGCTGGAGACGCAGACGGCCCACTTCACCATCGACCGCGTCGTCGACAGCTCCGGTTATGTCTCCGGCGACCTGCACGTGCACAGCAATTACAGCCCCGATTCGGGCGTGGTGCTCGAAAAGCGCGTGAAGTCGATCTTCGCCGAGGACGTGGACGTCGTCGCGAGTTCCGACCACGACGTCATCACGAACTATCGCCCTGCGCTCGAAGACCTCGGCATGGCAAGCCGCATCCTCTTCATGCCGGGCGACGAGCTGTCGCACTTCAGCTACGCGCACTTCAACGCCTACCCGCTGAAGTACGACCAGACGAAAATCTCCGGCGGCGCGCCGAACTGGCGGCTGCCGAGCCCTTCGACCACCCTGCCCGACGGCTCGGTGATGCCGATGTACACGCCGCAGGACTGCTTCGATGCGCTGCGTGCGCGCGGCGACCGCGACATGATCGACCAAGACCCCATGGTCGTCGTGAACCACGGGCAGGAGTCGTTCACCGGCTATTTCCGCGCATTCGGATTCGAGCAGAACTACGGCGTCTTCGACACGGCCGACATCCTCACCGCCCTCGATCCCGTCATCAATCAGGGCGAGTTTCTGGCCGAGGACCCGTCCGTGAATTTCTCGTGGGACTTCGACGGCATGGAGGTGCTCAACTCCAAGCGCTTCCACGACTTCCGTACGATCACCGTCGAGGAGGTGCCCGAGAACGACCTGGGCCAGCCCGGCCGCCCCGAGACGCCTTTCATCAACGCGATCGTGCGCACCGGCGACGAACAGCTCCGCATCAAGGACGGCGATCTGCGTCTCGACCACAGCAACCGCGGAATGATCGACGACTACTTCACCCTGCTCGCCCTGGGCAAACGCGTCACGGCCCTCGGCACCTCCGACACGCACTCCACGTCGTCCACCGAACTCGGCAAGTGCCGCACCTACGTCGCGAGCACCACCGATGCGCCGGAGTTCGTCGATCCCGACGAGTTCATCACGAACCTGAAAAACGGCCGGACGGTCGCGACCTGCGGCCCCTTCGTCGAAACGTGGGTAAACGGCCGCACGATGGGGTCGGACGTGTACGACGGCGACGGCGAGATCGAGCTGCGCATCAAGGCGCAGGCGCCGCAGTGGATGTCGCTGGATCGGCTCGAGATCTACGGCAACGGCGTACTGATCGGCGAGATCGGTCGCGACGCCACCGACCATTTCCTCGGTTGCCGCACGCAGGGCCTCGACATCGCGCCGGTGAATCGCGCGGTGCGTTTCGACGACAAGCTGACCTGCGAGGTGGAGCGCGACACCTTCATCAACGTCATCGCCGTCGGCTACGAGGGCATGACCCCGATGAGCAACCCGGTGGACGGGCCGACGGTCGAGATCACCGACTCCCTCATTCTCGGTGTCAATCAGCTTCTCGACTCCTGGCTCGGCCTGACGAATCTGCTCGCGCCCTCCACGGTCCTCGCGCGCAACCACGAGATCTACCCCTACGCGTTCACCGGGGCGATCTGGGTGGACACCGACGGCTACGACGCCGACGGCGACGGCCACGCCTACGATGGTCCGGGGTTCGTACCCGGTTGGTTCGACGACGACGAGCAATCGTCGATCGCGAAGTCGGGCGACCAAAAGACGTTGCTCTCGGTGGCCGCGGCCAAAGGCAAGATGTACTCGATGACCTCGGGACTGCGTTCGCCGCAAAAGGCCCACGCCGATGCCTTGGCCGAGCAGCGGGAGCGGGAAGAGAACGCGCGAGGGTGCGGCGCGATCTGGTAGCTTTGCGGCGCGATCTGGTGACGTAACAACACGGCAAGGTCGGAGCGAACGGGGTCGACAACGTCGATTCCGTTCTTTTTTTTTCATTCCTTCTGTTTCGCTCACTTGCGCCCGTTCGATATTTTCGATAAATTTCGAACTCGCCCTTTGGGGCTCTCCACCACCGGTGACGATGGATGAAGAATTCTGGACAGCCATGGTCCAATTGGATCGGGACCGTTGACTATCGGGCGGGTCGCGTGTTCGAGACCGACCGCGAAGACCGCCTCGCCGCACACATCGCCGAAACCGCCCGCGCCGGCGGACAACTCAAAGCCGTGGGCACGGGGCACTCTTGGTCGCCCATTACGCAGTCCGGCGATTCGGCGATCTTCCTCGGAGCCTTGACCGGTCTGACGAAGACCGATCGAGCCCAAAGGCTGGCGACGGCGTATGCCGGAATGACGCTCAAGGACTTTAACGCGGCGCTTTCGCGAGTCGGTCTCGCCCTGCCGAACCTCGGATCGATCAATCAGCAGTCCCTCGGCGGGATCGTCTCCACGGCCACGCACGGCACGGGCCTTCGTTACACGACCTTCGCGGGCCTCGTAAGGCACCTCCGCCTCGTCGATGGCCTCGGCAATACCCACGACATCACCGAGGAATCGAACCCCCGCTGGTTCCAGGCCGCGCGCTGCGGTTTGGGCGCGCTCGGCGTCATCACGCAGGTCACGTTGCAATGCGAGGATGCCTTCCGGCTGCACTGCGTCGAGGAGCTGATGAAGGTGGACGAGGTGCTCGAGCGGCTGGACGAACTGGTCGCCGAGAATCAGCACTTCAAATTCTGGTGGGTGCCGGGTACGCGGTGGGCGCTGACGTTCCGCCAGAATCGCACCGAGGAGCCGAAACGCAACGCGGGCTGGGGCCACCGGTGGTGGCATCGCATGTTCATGCGCAACTCCGCGCTCGAGTCGGGCCTCTCGTTCGCAGCGCGCGTCCCCGCCGCGCTGGGCATGGTGCAGCGGATGATCACGATGGGCACGCCGAAGCGCCGCGAATACGTGGACGCGAGCCACGAAGTCTTCAACTTCCCCGTGAACGTGAAGCACTGGGAGAGCGAGTTCGCCCTGCCCATCCAGGCGGCGCGCGCCGGATTCGAGGCCCTTCGCGAGCTGATCGACCGCGAGCACATTCGCATCGGATTCATCACGGAGTGCCGATTCGTGGGGCGCGACGCGGCATGGCTGTCTCCCGCGCACGGGCGCGACACCGCGTATATCGGCGCGTTCCAATACCACGGCATGCCGTACAAGGATTACTTCCGCGTTTTTTCGCGCGAGATGCACGCCTTCGATGGCCGGCCCCACTGGGGCAAGATGCACGACCTGTCGGGCCGCGAAATCGCCTCGGGCTACGCGCACTGGGACGACTTCCGCCAGGTCCGTGCCGAGCTCGACCCCAAGGGCGTCTTCCTGAACCGTTACCTCAAGGACGTGTTCGACGTGTGACGGGGCGTCGAGAGAACCGAACTCCTGGGCGGATGTCACCCTGAGCAAAGCGAAGGGTCCCGCGACAAGTCGGGGCAAGATCCTTCACTTCGTTCAGGATGACGGCAACCGGTCGTTCAGGATGACGGCAACCGTACGCTCGGGATGACCGCAACCGGTCGTTCAGGATGACGGCAACCGCACGTTCGGGATGACGGCAACCGGTCGCGGCCCATCCCCCATTGGCGGCATCACGACGGCTCTCCCGGGGCGAATCCTACTTCCGGCACGCCGTGAACCAGATCGGCTGGCGCGGGCCTTCGCCGATCTGAACGATTCCGCCGTGGACCGGGTCGTAGGCGACGGCCTCGCCCTGGTCGACCTTGGCGAAGGGCACGTTCGAGCGCCGCGCGGCGAGCAGCGATTCGAAGAAGCGATCCGGCTCGACCGGGTACTCCCACATCGAGTCGTAGGTGCGAACGAGCAGTCGGCGGCCCGACGGATGGATGTCCGCCGCGGTCACGCGCTCGCCGCGCCCGCGCGCGGTCTTCAGCACGCCCAGCTTTTCGAGCGTCGTTTTCGTGCGCGTCGCATCCGGGCCGAATCGGTAGATGTTCGTGATGCCGTCCGGTTCCTTCGAGAGGATGTAGAGCGTGCCGTCGGGATGCCGCGCGATGGCCTCGGCGTCGCGCGGGCCGTCGGGATACGCGAAGAGCATGCGTTCCACCGTCGCCGGGATTTCGCCGAAGGGCGCGGCGGGATCGACCGTGGGCTCGACGATGCGGTACACGACGAGATCGTGGCGGCGGCGGTCGTTGTCGCCGATATCGGCGAGGTCCAGGCACCAGTCGTCCGCGCCGTTCACCGCGCACCGCCCCATCGACATGTCTTCCCAGTCCATCGCCCAGCCGCCGGCGAGCTTGACGCGGCCGAGCTCGCGCCCCTCGCGCGTCATCGCGTAGACGAAGGGTCCGTCGCCCGAGTCGTTGTGCGCCCAAATCACGCCGGGGTTTTTCGCGCTCACGGCGATACCGGAGATTTCGGTCAGGCGGCCGTCCTCGACAACGCCGAGCTGAACCGGCAACTCGTACGCGGCGCACGGCGCGCCGGGATCGGAAGATGCGGAATCGGACGCGGACGACGACGGCCGGCACGCGAGCACCACCGCCACGCACGCCGCCGCGAGCACGGCGACCATGGGGATTACGACGCGGGGCATTCCAGAATCGGGAAGGTTCCGGGCTCCGCGGGCGAGGCGAGCCCCATGAAGTAGCTCATCGACCACGTCCACATTCCGCCGTCGAGCAGCAGCGAGCACTCGGCGTCGGCGGGGTTCTCGTTCGCCCACGCGGTCATGTCACCCAGCACCGCTGCCTTGGCCGCGACGAGAAACCGCGCGCTCAGATCGATGAGGCGGTCGTAGCCCTCCTGATCGAGGGCATCGAGGGGGATCGCGTCCCATACCAGCTCACCCTGCGCGGTCGCGGCCTCGGCGAGATCGACCAGCGCACCCAGCTCCGCCCACCGGTCATTCGGTGGATCGGCGAGCGCCGCGAGCGCGGCGTCGTATCGCGTCATGAATGCGTACGGCGAATCCGGCACCACGCATTCGAAGACGTTCGCGCCGCATTCGACCACGTCCTGGGGCGGCGTCGTGCCGTCCGGCGGATGCGCGAGGATCTGATCGAGGTATCCGCGATTGTATCCGTAGAGCATGGCGAGAACGGCGACGCCCGATCGAGCCTCGGCGAGGATCGCGGCGTCGTCGCCCGACGCCAGCACCGCCTGCGACCGCCCCGCGAACCACGCGACGACGCGAAAAATCGGCGCGAGGAATTCGAAACCCTCGCTCGTGCCGTCCTTGGTGAACAGGCCGTCGAGCGCGTCGCGCAGCCACAGCCCGCCGAAATAGCCGGAGAGGTAGAGGTTGCCGAGCGTCGGCCGAGCGTCGGCGTCGCCCGCGCACAGTCCGTCGAACGACGCAAGGGGTATTTCGCCCAGCAGAAAGTCGGGCGCGTTGGGCTCCGTGGCCGTTTCGCAATACGCCGTGGCCTGCGCGTCGAGCAGGTCCTGATCGACGGCCATCGCGTCGTTCGGCCACCAGGGATAGGGCGGAAGCGTCACGTGCGCGGACGGCGCGGCGCTGTCGTCGTCCGCGTCGTCGTCATCCGATGCGTCGTCGTCGGCGTCGTCGTCAGCGTCGTCGTCGGGACTTACCGCGCTGTCATCGGAGTCGTCATCGCCGGATGATCCACCGCACCCCGCGAGCGCGAACGCAATCGCCACCGCCAGCAGCACGAATCTCACGCGCCCGGCCCCGGCGTGGTGACGAGCGCGCGCGTGGCCATGTCGCGGTCGAGCATGAAGAGCCCCGGCCCCGTGCCGCCGAGGAGCTTGAGCTTGCTCAGGATATCCTGAGCGGTTTTCATCTCCTCGATCTGCTCGGCCACGAACCACTGGAGCAGGCTGTTGGTCGCATGATCTTTTTCGGCGAGCGCGACATCGACGAGCTTGTTGATGCGCTGCGTGATGTGACCCTCGTGGTTGAACACGACCGTGAAGGCGTCGAGGGCGTCCTTCCACTCCGACGGCGGCGCGCTCACCGCGCCCAGATTCACGCGCCCGCCGCGCTGGTACACGTAGTCGAAAAACTTCTTCATGTGCATCAGCTCTTCCTGCGCCTGAATCGTCATCCAGTGCGCGAAGCCCGGCAGGTTTTGCGTCTCGAACCATCCCGCGAGCGACAGGTAGAGGTAAGCCGATTGCGATTCGGCGTCGATCTGGTCGCCGAGCGCTTTTTCCATTTTCTTCGACAGCATGTTCACCCCCGTGCCGCGCGCGGCGGCAAATTCCCTCGGGCCGTTCGTATTCGTCGTCTATCCCACGACGTGATGCAATTCACAATGACCTGCGTCAAGCCGATTTCGCGCCGCGCTTGCGATCTGCTATGCTGCAATCTTCATTCATACGAAAACGGGAGCGCGCCATGTCGGACAAGGCCGAAAAGAGCGTGGTGGACCCGCAGACCGTGGTCGACGCCCTGCGTGACGCCGGCGCGACGCGCGGCTGCCCGCGCTGCGGCAACGACTCGTTCCGCATCCTCGCGGGGTATCTGTGTCACTCTATTCAGAGCGACACGCGGGGGATCCAGATCGGCGGACCCGGCATCTCGACGTGGGCGCTGGTGTGCAATCGCTGCGGCTTCGTCTCGCAACACGCCATCGACGTGCTGACGGGAACCGCCGACGCCGAACCCGTGCGGCACTGAGGCGTGTTTTCCCCCGCACGTTCGTGACGCATCCGCTCCTCGCGCGGTCACCGAAGATTTTTCTTTGAATGCACAACATCATGTGATACGCTGCCCCTTTGTCGCTCCGTCATCATTTGGAGTGCAACCCATGCGGCAACATCGTGCTTGTGCGGTTGAGTTGCACCTCGCGCCGGCCCTGTGTTTCGTCTCCTTGTTCGCGGCGGACGCCGACGCGTGCGTGCGGGACTGGCTGCGCTTTCGCGACGACGTAGGGCCGTGCCAAGAAGACAGCGAGGCCGTTGCCGCCAACGAAGACGGCGACGTTTTCGTACTCGCCGACGCTTCTTGCGGACTGCCCTGGGACACGAATGGCGCTAAGATAATGGCCTCGTGTATTTGCTCCGGTGCTGGGCTTCCCGAAATTCCCCCCGGGGTTTTGTGAGTCTCTGGTAGTTTTTCGGTCGGCGTTTGGTGGCTCGGGGTTCGAGTCGGTTCGGTCGATCCGGCACGAGGTCTCTGGCGATGGCTGTGAGCATCTCGGCGCAGATGCGGTCATGCGTCGCAAGGTCGGTTGAGGCGGCGAGGATCGGCGCCCACTGGCGGATGGCGACGAGTGCGCCCTGGAAGCTTACCCGGCTTGCCGGAGCGCCGCTCGCGCCCGCGGCCTCCAGCATCATGGCGCGCACCAGATTGTACGCGATGGCGATGACGCGCAGCTCCCGTTCGACCATCTCCGGCGACTTGCAGCGCAGCACGTCCATTCCCAGTGTGATTTTTGCGTCGCGCAGGCCAACCTCCGCCAGCCATCGCCGCCGGTACAGTTCGGCAAACGCCTCCGCCGGAAAAGTCCCGGCGTCGAGGAGCGTCGTCGCGACGGTGACGGACCGCGTCCGGAATCCGGCGATGTCGATCACGAGGTGGATCTCCCGCACGCGAAACAGCGCCGGCATCGCCAGCCACTGCGCAAGATCCATCCACACCGGAATCTCCTTCGACTTCACCCAGTCCACCCACCGGTCATTCTCCCCCAGCCGTTTCACCTCGCGCACGCCGACCGACCGCCGCGCGTTTTTCCGCACGACGCAGTCCACCCCGCGTAG